>JAJYCH010000749.1 GCA_021778575.1 Planctomycetota bacterium | reverse complement strand
TCTGGAGGGTGAAGGAGGTCGGGGTTCGGGCGGTGATCGTTGCGTTCATGGTTCCAGTCCCTCGGGTGAGAACTGGAAGTTACTGTAAGGGCCGGGGTTGAGTCTACATCATTCCTCGGTCGAACCCGATCGGAAATCGATGGATCGGCTTCGAAGACCCCACGATAGATTCGATAACTCGACCTGACAGGAACCGGAGATCCCGGCTTGTCGTATGTGACATGCCCGATACTCGTATAGATTTTCTGCGTTTGATTTTCGGTCACGGCGCCGTACTCGTGAAGCAGCCAGCCATCGTCTGGGGAGACCACGAACCAACCCGAAGTGATCGGCCGCGATCCCGCCTTGAGATTCTTCGGTTTAGGGATGGAATAGTCGAACCGCAGTCGTCGCGATTGACCCGCGATCGGGGCAAGAGCAGTAATCCGATCGACCCGAAAACCATCCCGATTAATACGCGAAGAGATCTTCGCATGATAGAATGCCGAAGAGCAAAATGCCATGTAGCCGGCGGAACTCATGATGTACAATTTGCCCTGTTCCGGACCCGGCTTTAGAAAGGCAACCATGAATGGATCATCAGGGGTCTTCTTGATGGCTCTGAATGAATAATTTGGGTTGTAGCAGAGGACCAATCGATTAAACTGGGCATCGGTCGGGCTGTTGGGTTGGTCCGTCTCCCCCACGGGGAGTGGCTCCTCGACTTCCAAACCTTTGTCACCGGAAAACGCGAATTTCACTTTCGACCGCGACTGTTTGTTGTTTTCTTTGCCGCGAGCTGAGTTCGTGAACGTCGTGAAGATTCCTTCCCCCTTGCAGTGGCTGAGCTTTTCTTCGAGGACGGAGAGAGCTTTCTGGTATTCGTCGAAGGTCGCCCTGTTATCGGCCGCTTCATCGGGAGTTGCGAGCGCCCGAAACGACATTGACAACGTAAACATTAATACAAAAATAAATAAATGCAATTTCATGATTATGCTCTGATTGGTTTGAGGGCAAGGTAAGCGTTCACGGACTGGAACCCTATAAAACAAGGGATTTCGGATGCCCCGGAGGGGAAAATGCACCGTTCTTCGAGCACTTGGCTCTCGTAGACCCCTTGTTTTCTGCCATTTCGGCCCGTGAACGCGTACGAAACGAGAACTAAGCGTTAGGAAATCCAATCGTTCTCATGAGCTGCCATGATGTTCTATCGGTAACGGCAGCCGCAAACGTCATCTTGAAGTGGGTCGTCATTCGGATACTGCGTGCATCCTTTGCAATTGTTACCCTCATTTGTACAATTGTAGTCAGAGCATGCGAGCACGTCGTCCACCTGATTGTCGCAGCGGGTATTGGGGCAATCATCAACGACAGGCGTTCCGGGATCTCCGGGATTTCCTCCGACAGGATCATCGGCGTATGCGACGTTCGTGAAGGTGGCGAACACTCCCAGACCTGAGATCAGGGCCAGGGCGAGGACCGGCGGGAACAGGATCGCTGAAATTCGGCTCATGGGAACACCTCTAACTTTCGGGGTTGAAGAATTCGTTCACGGGTTGAAGCAGAATCGAGAAGCGAACCAGGACATCGCGGCCTGGTGCCCTTCAGAGAATGTAGGGTAGGGCTTGCCCTGCCGTTGTTTTGGTTGCCGCTCGCGGAACGGCAGGGCAAGCCCTACCCTACGGGTTCTTAGCGGCTTCGCCACGCTGCGTGTGCTAGCGGGCGGCAAGACGTTTCAGGACGAGGCCGGAGCGTCCGCGACGGTCCAGGTGACCTTGATCGGCACCACGACGACAGGACGATCTCCCACGGCGAAATAAATCGCCGTGTTGACATGATAAGGTTCGCGTGGGTTGGTCTTTCGCGCCACCCATAACCGGAGGGAGAACGTCGCTTCTTGAAGGGGCGCGATGGTGACCGGAGTGACGAGCTGGTCGACGCAACCCCCGAGCGCACAGGCGCCCGGTGTGCCGACGATACGCGCGGTGACTGATCCATGATTGAATATCTTCACTTCAAATGGATTCTGAGAATACGGTTGAAGTTCACCAAGGTTGACTTCAATCAAATCGGGAGTCAGAGGGTTTCCCACGGCCGGATGGCCCTCGCTTCCGCCGCCGATCATGGCCATTGCCAGACCCACGCAGGTCGAGCCGACCGCAATGATCAGAAAAAAGTAATACGACCAGCGAACAAAGCGTTTCATCGGCCTGTCTCCGTCTGGGAAAGGCTCCGGGTCGAAGGCTCGATGACCTGAGCCCTCAATTCTACCCGCAGGGTCGGCTGACCGGGATCATCCGTCAGATACGTGATCGATTGATGCCAATCGCCCGGCTCTTTACCGAAACGGATTGTCATCGGCAAGGTAGTCGCTTTGCCGGGAAGAACCGTCCTGGGCAGATCCAACTTCCCGATGCAGGAGCAGTCCGCAGAGGCCCCGACGACCGCCACGGGTGAACTGCCGTGGTTGCGTAAGGTCACGGACGTCTGGTAGATTTCGCTCGTGGGATGTCTCCCGAGCGACCTGGCGACCGGAACCATCTGGAGCCGGGAGCCTCTCAGGTAGCTCAAGGCGTAACCATAAGATCCGAAGCGGACTTGTGCCCAGACGACCAGGGCGAGAAAAATTAGCAGAAACGAGATCGTCACGGCGAACCAGGTGGGAATCTTACGGCGGGCTATGTCCGATTTCGGGGGGGGGGGGAGAAACGGCCAGTGGAGTCGGTCTCAGACAAGGCGGGCGTTTCGGCGGATAACATCGCGAGTGTCCTCTTTCGGTTCGACATTCAATAACCGAGTGGTGAGGCGGACCATACAGATTCGAGGATCGCTAGATTAAACCGTTACGAGGTGTTTCGCAAAAGTGACATCTCTTATACTCTGTTAAGCGATTGTCTGTCAACGAGTCAAATCGGGGGTGCAGGAGGATTGCAAAGTTTTCCCGCCGCGCGGTTCTGCCCACCATCCTCCTCACCGGCCCGACATCTCCCGTTCGATCTGCGCGGGAATCTTGATCGCCTGGATTCTCGTGACCTTCCAGACCTGGGGCGCGGTCTCGCGGAACGAGAGTGCCCACTC
>JAJYCH010000032.1 GCA_021778575.1 Planctomycetota bacterium | reverse complement strand
GCCGGGTCAGCCGACCCCGTAGCCGCTCGCGAGCTCGCTCCAGCCGGCCACGGACCATGTTCAAACTCCAGCCGAGCCGGAGCGCCGCCTCCTCGCGAGTCAAGCCTTCGACGTCGCAGAGAATCACCGGTCGCCGATGATTTTCGGGCAGTCGCTCGATCTCGGCGTCGATCGCCGCCCGAAGCTCGAAGTCGTTCGAACTAGTTTCCTCGCGAGCTTCCGGATCAACGGCCCCACGCTCGCGAACCGCCCGACGGGCCGACTCGATGCGTGCCCGTTTCGCCACCTTCGTCGCCACCCCGTGCAGCCAGGCGGCGACGAGTTCGCGATCGCGAATCGATCGGGCGCGACGGACCAGGACCAGAAACGTGGCCTGAAACGCATCATCGACGTCATGAGGGTCAACCAGCATCCGGCGACAGACGCCCAGGACCATCGGCCCCAGCTTCGCCACGAGAGCCTCGAACGCCGTCTCGTCCCCGGTCAGCGCGAACCGATCGAGAAGCTCGCCATCGCTCAAGCCGGCAACCGAACCTCCCTCGAACAGCCGAAGGACATCGCGCCGGGTCGCCCCGAACCGCCCGCTCCGCATTGGTCGATCCTCGTCAGCGTCCGAAAATCGTCTCGTCCTCCATTACTGCACGACCAGCGAGCGACGACACGCGGATTTTTGGGATTCGACGAAAAAGGCGAGATCTGAGCGTTATTCTTGGCGTCGCCGTACCCGATCAAAATGCCGGGTGGAACAACGAGAAAATCGAAGACTACCAGGTAGGATGAACTCTGGTTCGCTCGCAGGCCAGATCGCGTTTCGATGGTCAGCGATCCCGTTTCTTGAGCAGGAAGCGGAAGCTCGCCCAGTTCCCGGCCACTGGCTCGAAGGCTTGACTGGCGGTCGGGATGACGTCGTAGGGGAAGGATTTCTCGGGAAGACCCAGACGCCGGACCGGGTTCGCTGGATCTCCGGTCTGGCCAACGAGAACCCTCACCAGGTACGACTTCCCTGGCCCAGGCGGGAGCATCGCGCGGATTTTTCCATTGGCATCCGTCGAATTAGGGCCGCTCTGGAAGGTCGATGGTTCGACCAGCACCCAGGGGTCATCCGCCGATTTCTTGATCTCGAAGAAGATGCCGGGAACCCCATTCCCGGTCACTGGATCGATGGCTTCGAGCAAGAGTTCGAATCCAGGCTTCATCCGGAATTCGAGGTGTTGGACTTTCGGCTCGGCGGTGACGTCCAAGTTCATGCGATACGTGCGGATGTATCGGGAACTGGTCGAGTCGGGATCGGCACAGAGACCCTTGTATCGACCGACGGGCAAGCTCAATTCCACCAGACCCTCGGCATTCGAGGTTCCGCCCGACCAGACCCCGGTCGCCTGTGAATCCCCTAATGTGTCCAGGCGAATATTCGGGACCGGCTTGCCGTCGTCATCCGCCACGACGCGAACCTCGATCGTCCGGGGCGACGGCATCGAGACCGTCATGTCCCTCGGATAAACTTCGTGCGCTCTTCGGCCATTGTGACGCACCGGTTGGCCGTGGTTGGTCTTGGTCTTGGCCAGGGTCGAGGCGAAGAGCCACCGCGATCCGTTCGAGTCAGGTCGTTGGAAGGTGAGCCAGCAGCAGCTCTCGCTGGGCAGGCCCGGCAGCTTGAAACGCCCATCGGCGTCGGTCACGGTCTGGCCGAGGCCATCAGGCCATTCTTCCGGGAGACCTATATTGACTCGGACGGTGGTTTCCATCCCTTGCTCATCCATCAGGTTCACTTCATTCAGCCCGACCTTCACACCAGCCACCGGCTTTTCGTTCTCGTCGATCACACGCCCCTTGAGATCGGCTTCGGGGCGAAGGTAGACGTCCATGACGACGGGCGTGCCCAGCGTGGCGTACCCCTGGATGTCAGCGGGATCGGGCGGGTTGATGGCATACATTCCCTCGAAAGAATGCCAGCCGAATCCGTACCCGGGCGCTCTCGCCTGCACCTGATAGATGACGTAAGGGGTCGCGGCCTGGTGCTCGTCACGATGTCGGCCGGTAGGAATCTTGACGCCGGGAAAGGTGTACGAACCGTCTCTGGTGGTCGTCGTCTTGCCGACCACGGTCGTGATCAACGTTGGCTTCGGCACCTCAACGCTTTGCCTGCCCACCGCATAAACCGTCGCGCCGGCGATTGGCCGATCGTCGAGATCCCGGATCACGCCCGAGATCGCCACTGTGACCGATTCCGGCGCCGCGTTGAGGTCCGGCTTCGGCAAATTGGGGTCGCGTTTCGGAGCAAACCTTCGTCCGTCCGCCGGTGGCCCGGCCACGTCGATCAGGCGGCGGCCTTCTCGCTTCGTCGCGGTCGGCGCCGGATCTTGATTCACGACCGGCGGACCCTTTTGACCCACAACCGGCCCGGACTGGGAGACGGCGACCGAGACGGCAGTCAGCATCGCGACGAACCCTAACATCAGACCAAGCTTGAGCTTCGAGAGCATCATCGTTTTCAAGACTCCTCGTGATAGAGCGACCGCCGACGCATTGGCCAGGCCCAAGCCCACTCGACCGGCCCCGAACGCCAGGGCCGCTCGACAGGTCGTCGTCACCAAACCGGGAAAAAGCCCAGGTGAGGCCGCCAGCAACGCCAGCGCATTTCCTGAAGGGGCGAGACCTCGGCGAGCCAGCCGGTCCTGGAGCCGGTCTCGGGCGCGGTCGAGGCGGCCTCGGAGTTGGTTCACGGACAGGCCAAGCTCGACGGCGGCTTCCTCGTGCTTCAGGCCCCCGAGGTAGCAAAGAATCACCGGCTCGCGCTGGGTCCGAGGGAGACGCGCGATCTCGCCGTCGATCAACGCCCGCAGTTCGAGCCGTTCCGCCTCGGTCCCGATCGGATCGTGGTGAGACTCGGCGACGGCCGCGTTTCGCTCCACGAGTTCGCGACGCGCCGATTGCCGCTTCGACCGGAGCGCGACGTTCCTCGCAACACGATGCAGCCAGGTGGCGAGCCGGTCGCGACCTCGGATCGAGCCCGCCCGATCGACGAGGACCAGGAATGTCGCCTGGAACGCATCATCGGCGGCGGCGGAATCGGTCAGGATTCGCCGACAAACGCCCAGGACGAGCGGGCCGTGCTTGGCAACGAGCGCCTTCAATGCCGTCTCATCACGGGCGATCACGAACCGTTCGAGAAGCTCGTCGTCATCCAGCCCGGCGACCGTCCCGCCATGAAACAGGCAACGGATCTCCCGCCAGCTCGACCCGAAACCCCTGTTCGACATCCACGAGCTCCCCCTACCTCCAATCACTCGCCCGACATCCATACTGACTCGCGCCGACAACTCGATGACACGGTCTTTTTTGGAATTTTTGCGCGGAAAAGCGGTTTGACGGGGGGTCGAACCACGAAATTATTCGAGAAGGCGAGTCGCAGCTAAGTCAATATCCCAGGAAATTGGCTTCGATTTGGGAACAGCCGCGTGATTTTGGCTTCGTTTGGAAAAGTGGGAGGAGTTTGGCTTCGTTTTGGGCAAAGCACGGTGAGCCGAGCTGACTCGACCAAATAACGATCCATCTTACGCAGATTTACCAGACTGCCATTGGGTTCGTTTTTCCTGGCACGATAGGGAACGAATTGTCGTTCGAGTCAGGGGGTCGCCAACGGATTCTGGCCTTTGCCGTAGGGTCGGGCTCGCGCTGCCGGCTTTCGGGGTTCTCGGGCGTATCTCCTTGATATGACAGGGAAATCGGCAGGGCAAGCCCTACCCTACGGCAAAAACCGCGATCGAAAACCGTGGGTGCCGGAAACCAATAGCGGACACCTGGCTGGGGGTCACTTGAGGCGCGGTGTGTTGGCGGGATAGAATCAGAGGACTTGGGATTGTCGAACGGTATCCTCGAAGGAGGTGGCTCGTGAGCGTTTGGACCGATCCGGAACTTGTCGCCCGGCGCGATCTACTGCTCCAGATCCTTCGGGGTTACGGTCGGCTGGCCGTGGCGTACTCGGGGGGGGTGGATAGCGCGGTGGTGGCCAAGGCGGCTCAGGTCGCTCTGGGCGATGCGACGATCGCCGTCACGGCGGTCTCGGAGAGTCTGGCCTCGGGCGAGCTTGAAGAGGCGACCGAGTTGGCGAAGAAGATCGGGATCGCTCACCGGGTGATCCGGACCGAGGAATTCGCCGACCCGAACTATCTCCGGAACAACTCCGACCGCTGTTACTTCTGCAAGAGCGAGCTGTACGGTCGGCTGGAGTCGCTCAAGAACGCGCTGGGGGTCGAGACGATCGCCTCGGGCGCGAACATGGACGACCAGGGAGACCACCGGCCGGGGATGAAGGCCGCGGCCGAGCACGGCGTCCGCCACCCGCTCCAGGAAGCCGGGCTGACCAAGGACCACGTCCGACAACTGGCCAAAGCCTGGGACCTGCCCACCTGGGACAAGCCGGCGACCCCTTGCCTGTCGAGCCGGATCGCCTACGGCGAGGACGTGACTCCGGAAAAGGTCCGGATGGTCGACGCCGCCGAAGGTTGGCTCCGCCGCCAGGGGCTCAAGCTGCTCCGGGTCCGGTATCACAAGGGAGACCTCGCCCGGATCGAGGTGCCGATCGACGATCTCGCTCGGCTAGCTGATCCCGAGGTTCGCAAAGCCTTGATTCCGGCGTTCCGCGAGCTGGGGTTCAAGTTCGTCACGCTCGACCTGGAAGGGTTCCGCTCGGGAAGCCTGAATACCTTGATCCCGCTGGAGGGCTTGATGAAGCCCGCGCCGATCGCCGGGTCCAAACCGGTCGCGACGAAGGCGTGAGTCGGCCCGGTTGGCTTCGTTTTTGATTCCTTATCCTCTTCTTGAGACCTGCCAGGGTCGGGACGGCATCGGGATGGCACAGGCGAAATGTCGGTGTGGCCAGGCCCTGGAAATGCCGCCGGCGGGGGTCGAGCATGTCGTTTGCCCGCGCTGCTCGGCCAAGGTCCGCTTGATCCGCAAGCGTCGGCCGGGAAGCGATCAGGGGCCGCCCGATGACGGCTTTCTTCGGTTCTCCTGTCCGTGCGGTCGCCGCCTGAAGGTCAGCTCGATCGAGCGGCCCACCCATGGCAAGTGTCCCGATTGCGGTCGGATTGTCCCGGTTCCACCCGGCATGGGATCATCGACGGTCGCCGAGTCGCCGACCGAGGAGATCACCTCGGCCGATGCCGCGGTGCTCGAAGCCTGGGTTCAGGGCCACCTCGCGAAGGGCAAGGGAGCCAAGAACGGCAAGGGGAACGGCCGGAGCCCGAACAGCACGGCCGAGATGACCTTGAAGTCCACCCCTGGTCGAGCCGAAGCCGGATTCCGCGTCTGCCCCAACTGCGGCAAGCCGATCCACCTCAACGCCGAGGTCTGCCGGGGATGCGGGACCGCGGTGCCGAAACGGTAATATCAGAATGGCTTCAGATTTCCATCATTGGGTAGCCTGGAGGTGAACAAGGCCGAATAGGAAGCGTTCGCGGACGAGCGCCTCGACGATGCCAAAGCTCTCCTGCTTGCCCAGAGGTGGTCGGCCGGATATCATCTTACGGGATATGCTGTGGAATGTGCTTTCAAAGCGTTTATTCTCAAATATGTGACTATTCATCCAGACATCATTTTTATCAACAAAAAATTTTCCGAAAAGACGTGGACTCACGATCCTACTGAACTTGTCAGGTTGGCCGATTTGGAGTCGCGGCTGAAATATGATATGACGTCGAACCTATTATTACGCGATCATTGGGCGACAGTCGAACTCTGGACGGTGGAAAGTCGATATCAGCGAAAGAACCAGATCGAGGCCGAGGGGCTATTCGCGGCCGTGGCGGATCAACCGAACGGAGTGATGCAATGGATCAAGGGCCATTGGTGATTGATCAGATTGACGCCGGGGAAACACTCTTGAAGCATTTTGATGCAACGTTTCCCGTCGAGGTCGCCTTCTGGCTCAAGGGGAGCGAAAGCGACAAATGGGTTCTCTATCTTGCGTCAAGAGCAATCAACGAGACGAACTGGTTCCTGGGATATGAGGAAATTCGCCGATTGACTCAGGCGCTGCCAAGACTCTTGATCGACCCCGATCAGGTGAAGGTCGTCGGCACCAACAACCCGATTGCCTTGGCCGCCCTGGAACTCCTGAAACGTTACCCAACCCGATTGGCAACCCGCTATCGAGGTCCACAACTCGGCGGCGTGGGTACCGACGAAGTTTACATCTATCCATCAAACGCCGTTGTGATGACGTCTTAATCTTTGATCATTTTTCAAGTTTATCTATTCTCTTCTCCGGCGTAGCGTAGGCTCGGCCCACCACCTTCAATTCAAGGTGGGCCGAGCCCACCCTACGGGATTGCTACACCAAAAAAGCAGCTCTAGCCCGAGGCGACAGCCGTCGCCGAGGTTCATTTCGTGGTCGTCGTCTCCTCGGCCTGGACGAGGTAGGGATTGAGGTCGCGGGCTCGGGCGAGAAGTTCATCGGCGCGAGCCTTATCGCCGGTGGCTCGGGCGATCACCGAGGCGTGGTGGAGCAGGGGAGCTTCCTGGGTTCCTCGCTCGAGGGCCTTTTCCATAATCCTTGAGGCTTCCGGAAGCAGGCCCTTCTTGAAGCAAATCCAGGCCAGGGTGTCGTAGCCGTGGACATCATGGCGAAGCTCCAGGTCCTTGCGGGCCAGGGTGAGCGCCTCGTCCAGGTTGCGGTCGTTATCCGCGCAGAACAAGACCCAGTGGCGATCGTAGATTCTTGGAAATGAGTGCGCGAGCACTTCGAGGAGGCGGTACTGCTCGTCGGCCTCGGCTGACTTGCCTTGCGCGGCGTAAGCCTCGCCAACCAGGCGGAGGGCCTCCGGGTTCTGCGAGCAGATCGCCAGGGCCTTGCGACCCCAGGCGATGGTCGCCTCGTGATCGCCTCGCCAGTTTGCGGCCTCGGCCATGCCGGTCATCGCCCGGTAGTCTCTCGGGAAGATCTCGAGGGCCTTGCGGCAGGCGGCCTCGCCCTCGTCGAGCTTGCCCGTGTCGATCAACATGTGTCCGACCATGGTATGATACCAGGCGACAACCTCGGCGGGCATGTCGGGCCGCGCGTCGGTCAGGTTCCGGGCGTCCTTCATCAGGTCGATCGCCCGCCCCGGCTTCCCTTCGATCTGCTCGAAGCGGGCGCGAAGGGCCTTGGAGTTCATGTCGTCCGACTCGGCGGGCACGGCGGCCAGAGACTTCGTCGCGGCGTCGTATTCGCCCAGTTCGAGCTGGATGTCGGCCACGACTCTCGAGGCCTGGGGATCGACCGCGGCGGCCTTGGCGGCCACCTCCATCGCCTCGGGGAAACGGTGCTGGGCCAGGAGGGCCCGGGCCAGACGGATCAGGGCCGACGTGTTGCCTTTCTGGCGGATCTTGAGCGACCGACGGGCGGCGTCCTCGGCCCGGACGGCGTCGGCGATGTCGCCGGTCTCGCGCTGGAGAGCCAGGTAGGCGCCGGCCAGCTCTTTGAGTTCGATCGCGCCTTCGGAATCGCGCCGGGCGTTCGCTTCCCAGAAGGCCACGGTCTTCCTGGCCAGATCGGGATCATAAGGCGTCCGGGCCGCAGGGACCTCCGGCGCGCCGGCCTTCGAGAGAGCCTGCCCGAGCGAGAAGGCCAGTCCGATCACTCCCAGAAGGGCGACCCCAATGGCGCTCCAGGCGAGTTCCGGCCTGGGACGTCGGTTCCATGGATGTAAGCTCATGACGATCTCCTGGGGTTAAAATCCCCTGGAGGATCGGAGCGACCGATTTTCCGAGGGGCCCTCGTGGTTCTGATTCGCGATCAGTTCAGATCAGTGCGGGCTGCCGAGATAAGGGAACGTCGCCAGGAAGTCGTTGTGGGGGCCGACGTTGTCGGTCGAAAACTGGGGGAGTTCCTTGCCGTCGTCGGGGGCCAACCCCAGGGCGGGAATGACGTTGCCGAAGATGGCCGAGAGGTCGATGTCGACGGTGTCGTCGGTCAAGGCGCGACCGCCGAACTTGCCGCCGGTGAAGCCGCCGGTCTCGACGCCGAGATACGACGCCTTGCCTGATTGCGAGAGGTCGGCGACCATGACGTCGGGAACCAGGACCGACGCCAGGGCGTTGGAGACCGCCGCCGATCGACCGGCGGGGAAGCTCATGAAGGCGAGGATATCGCTCTTCAGGTTGTTGACGTCGTCGGTCGGGTTATCATGGTTGTTGATGTAATGGCGCGACGCGGTGACGGTGGCCAGGGCCTCGTTGACCGCGGGCCTGGCCAGGCGGTCCTGCTGGACGAAGTTGAAGTTCGGCGCGCCGGCGGGAATGCTGGTCGTCTCCCAGAGCCGGACCATGCCGCCGCCCAGAGCCGACCGCGGCAGTTCGACGACGATCGAGAGGACGTTGAAGTTCGCCAGGAAGTCCGAGGACGGCGTGGTGTCGTACCCCGAGCCCACCGGGAACCCTCGGAATCCGTTGATCTGGGGCGTATCGGCCGCCATGATGCTCGGGTAGTCGACCTGCTTGCCGGTCAAGGGTGTCATCCGGTCGGGCAAGATCCCGTAGAATCGGTTCAGGTCGAAGAAGAACGGGTCGGACCGGGCCCCGGCGTAGACCATCATCCCCGGCGTGGGCGAGAACGGGGTGTTGATCGTGCCGACGGTAGGATAAGGACGGCCGAGGACCGCCGTGGTGCCTGTCGTGTACGGCCGCGAAGGGCCGACGATCACGACCTTCTGATTCGCGCCGGTGCCCATGAAGCGAGCCTGGATCACCAGGTCTTCGACATAGTCGCCGCTGGTGTCCATCTTGAACTGGTAGAGGACGTTGGGATCGAACGAGACGCTGCCGCCCTGACCAGCGGGGATCAACGGGTGCAGGTCCATCGCCAGGACGACGTTGGCGCTGTTGGTCGGGCTGGGGAAGATGAAGACGTCGGTCAGATCCGCGCCGGGACGGTTGACGTTCTCGGCGGTGTCGGCGTGGTCGGACGCCTTGAGCTTGAGGAAGGTCGCCGAGTACGGAACGAGAAGGATCAGCGGCAGGCCAAGACCCAGCAGAATTCTGATGCGAAGATTCATCAAAGAAGATCCTTTTTGATCGAATGAAAGGGAAGGAATCGCCTTGGATCAGCGAGCGGTCCGATGGCGTCTCGACCGGGCGAGCCAGCCGAAGGAACCGAGGACGCCGATCCCCAGCATCACGACGCTCGAAGGCTCGGGGACGACCGACGCCGCGCCGATGACCATTCCGGACGAGGTCTGGGCGGTGAAGGTCGATGAATCAAGGCCGACGATCGATTCGGCGACCAGCCCCGGGGCCGACATGCTGACGAACGAGAACACGCCGGCCGAGCCCGGGCTGATCCCCGTGTCGAAGGCATCGAAAGTGATCACCGGATCGCCCGGGTTATAAAAAGTGAAGAAGTCGCTGGGCGAGGTGATCAGCGAGACGCCGATGGGGTCGTTCAAGGCGATGTTGAACTCCGAGATGGCGACGGTGCTGCTCGGATTGTCGATCAAGATGTACGAGTACAGATAGGCTCCGCCAGCCTGCTGGGTGGCGCTGCCCGTGATCGAGACGTCGAAACCAGCCTCCGCGGTCGCGGAGCCGAGGACTCCCGCCAGGATCACGCCGCAACAAAGAAAATGACGCATCGGATCACGCTTCCTTTTTGGTGAAAAATCTTCGAAGGGCTCACGGAACGATCGACGATGACTCGATCACGATCCAGGTGCGTTTTCCCGGGCAATCAAACCCGAAGAACCGCGAGAGAAGGGCGCGCGGACCCCCACGCCACGGCACGCTGACCAGGATCAACGGCGTGGAACGGGTGAATTTTTCAAGAAATCATCAACAGACGCGATCTCTCGCGTCTTTCGGCCTGGATCGCGGCGGCCTGATCCGTCCCTGGATCGGGATCGCGCGAACTCGAAAGTTAGACCTTCCGGAAACGCCCATCCTCCGTGCCTGCGATCCCTCGACGAGCAGACCGGCCGACTTCCAGGCTCTCTGGATGGCGTCGACGAGCCCGGCTCGAAGGGTCAGGACGGTCGAATGATCAGTCACTCCGTGACTCCTTCGATGATGACTCGGGCACAAGCCAATCTCGATTTCGTTACAGAGGGAGTGCCTCTGGATCAACAATCGGGTTCAGTTTTTTCGATAAAATATTCAGACATCGCCACAACCGTTGGCCCGGTCACGACTTCAAAAGTGAGCACGCAAATCGGCTTGCGCGAGAATCGAAGGCGAGGAATCGAATCGCCGGCCATCCTTCGGACTGGCCTGGCGACCGACGCTCTCAGGGCGCTTTGCCAAGGCGATCGATCCGACCGTCCGGCTCAAGTCGTGGGTGGTCGAAGTCTTGTTTTGGAGTGTCACCGTATTTTCTGGTGGAGCCACCCTGACCCGTCCCCACAGGGAGGGAGGCGACCAGAAAAGACCGCGATCCGCTTGCGTCTGACGTCCTCCCCACTCATGAGGGAGTGTCGAGGTGAGGGGCAAGACGTGGCACCACCAGAAAAGCGCGGCGGATACCCCTGGCTGTTACAGCGTCTCGAACCGGCCGTAAGCGTCTTCCCACGCGGCGATGTCCTGAGGCTCGTAGACATCGACCGGAAACGATGCGCTGACAATGGCCCGGGCATCCGCCAGCGAGCCGATCTTGCCTCGGGCCAGGGCTTGAAGCAAAACATTCCCGGCGGCCGTGGCCTCGACCGGACCGGCGTGGACCGGAATCCCGCAGGCATCGGCGGTGAACTGGCAGAGCAGGGCGTTCCGCGAACCGCCGCCGACCACGTGGACCGTCCGGATCGTCGTGCCCAGGATCGCTTCGAGCCGGCGGATCGTCCAGCGATACTTCAAGGCCAGGCTCTCCAGGGCGCAGCGGACGAAAGCCCCTTCATCGGCTGGAATCGCCTGGCCGGTCCGGCTTGCGTAGGCGGCCAGCCGGGCCGGCATGTCGCCGGGGGCAAGGAACGAGGCGTCGTCGGGCTCGACCAGAGTCGCGAACGGTCGGGCGGCCCGAGCCTTTGCGATCAGTTCGTCATACGAGTATTCCTTGCCGGCTCGTGCCCAGGTCCGCCGGCACTCCTGGACCAGCCAGAGGCCCATGATGTTCTTGAGCAGACGGGTCGTGCCGGCCACACCCCCTTCATTGGTGAAGTTATACTGAAGCGTGGCTGCGCTGATCACGGGACGAGGAACCTCGACACCCAGGAGCGACCAGGTTCCCGAGCTGATGTAGCACCAGTCGGGCGGGTTGGAGCCGGTTCCTCGGGTCGGCACGGCGGCCACGGCGCTGGCGGTGTCGTGGGTTCCGGGGACCAGGACGGTGATCGGGCGGCTGATCCCCAGTTCGTCGGCGACCGACTTCCGGAGCGGTCCCAGCTCGGTTGCCGGGTCGATCAGGTCGGGCAAGATCGAACGCGGCAGGCCGAGCGACTGGCAAAGTTCGCTGGACCAGGTCCCGTCGCGAGGGTCGAGGAGTTGCGTGGTCGAGGCGTCGGTCCGCTCGCCGGCTCGCCGACCGGTCAGGAGCCAGCCGAACAGGTCGGGGATCATCAGCAGGGTCTCGGCCACGTCGAGCAGCGGCGACCGGGTGGTCTTCAGCGCCAGAAGCTGATAGAGCGTGTTGATCGGCAGGAACTGGAGCCCGGTGATCTCGTAGATCCGCTCGCGAGGGACAAGCCCGAAGGCGTGGTCCATCATCCCGTCGGTCCGGGGGTCGCGGTAATGAATCGGGTTGCCGAGGAGCGTGTCGTTTCGCCCGACCAGGCCGAAGTCGACACCCCAGGTATCGACGCCGATGCCGTCGAGCCCCGGGTATCCGGTCGCGGCCTTGCGCAAGGCGGTCTTCATCTCATCAAACAGTCGAGGGACATCCCAGTGGAGCGAGTCGAGCATCCGGACCGGCCCGTTGGGGAAGCGGTGGACCTCTTCGAGGCTGAGCCTCTCGCCATCGAACCGGCCCAGCAACCCCCGGCCACTTTCGGCCCCCAGGTCAAGCGCCAGGTAATCCGTCGTCGTGCTGGCCATCGCGCGCGGGACCTCTGAGATCGGGAGAAGATTGCCGGGGTCAACCCAACCGGGAAGGCCCCTATCCTAAAGCGGAAGCCGTCGAGGGGGAAGAGACTTGAAGACCGGGCTTCACGACTCGCCCGCCGAGCCGGGGACCGGATTTGGTTCCACCCGAGGATCTTCGATCGTGCTCATGATCTGGCCTCGATTCGGATCAGGGAGCCTCAGCGGACGGCCCTTCGCCAGTCCTCCAGCATATCCGCCAGGGTCGATTCGATCGAGTGGAGCGGCTCCCAGCCGGTGGCGGCTCGGAGCTTCGAGGCGTCGGCGACGAGCAAGGGTTGATCGACCGGCCGGACCCTGGCGGGATCAACGAACACCTCGATCGGGACCGAGGCCAGCCCCCGGAGGATCTCCAGGGCGTCGGCCAGCTTGGTCCCTCGGCCCGAGCCCAGGTTATAGATCTCGCCGGGCTCCCCCTTCGTCGACAGCAGCCGATAGGCCCGGACAACGTCGCGAACATCGGTGAAATCGCGAACAATGTCGAGGTTGCCGACCTCGACCCGGGGCTTGAGCCCGGCCTCGACCTCGGCCACCTGACGGGCCAGTGCCCCGAGCACATAAGTGGACGACTGGCGTGGCCCCGCGTGGTTGAACGGCCGGGCCATCACCACGTCGGTTCCGTGAGCCAGATAATGCTGGACGGCCAGAAGGTCGGCCGCCCCTTTGCTCGCCGAGTACGGGTTGTTCGGCCGCATCGGGCAAAGCTCGCTGACCGGCATCTGATCAGCCGACGGATTTCCGTAGCAAACCCCCGACCCGACCACGACCACCCGGGGCTTGAGGCCCGACGCCTTCACGGCTTCGAGTAATGTCAAGGTTCCGCCCAGGTTCAAGGCCCAGGTTGCCTTCGGATCAGCGAAGCTTGCCTGCGGATTGGCCTGTGCGGCGAGGTGATAGATCGCCTCGGGCCGCTTGCGGACGATCAGTTCGGTCATCGCGTCCGGGGTGATCGCGGCCAGATCGCACGGTTCGATCCGGGCCTCGGCCGCCAGGTGAGCCAGATCCTCGGGCCAGCGCCCCGAGGCCGACAGACCCACCACGAGGTCGCCCGAGGCCAGCAAATGCTCGGTCAAATGGCCGCCCACGAATCCCGAGATCCCCGTCACCAGCGCTCGCATTGTAGGGCCGCCTTCGGATTCGACTGGAGGAACGCCGACCGGGACGACTCCCGAAGCTCCGGCGGCCGTAGCGATACCCTAGCGGCCGACCCGCCTCTCGGCAAGACGGACCGGCCGGACGCCCGGGCGGTCTTTGGCGGTTCTCGGCGGCATCCTGTCCCTATTCGAATAGGGGACGGTTATAATGAGTCCATCGCGTGGATCGAAAATCACTGAACCCCGATTTGAGGAATCCCGATGTCACTGCTCGACTCGCTCAAGAAGTACACGACCGTCGTCGCCGATACCGGCGATATCGAGGCGATCTCCAAGTACAAGCCGCAGGACGCGACAACCAACCCGTCGCTTCTGTTACAGGCCGCCCAGCTTCCGCAATACTCGCACCTGGTCGAGAAGGCGCTCGATGACGCCGCCGCCGCCGGGGGCGATAGCAACACCCAGACCGAAAACTTCATGGATACTCTCTCGGTCAACTTCGGTCTGGAGATCCTCAAGATCGTTCCTGGCCGGGTCTCGACCGAGGTCGATTCGTCGCTCAGCTTCAACACCGAGGGGACGATCGAGAAGGGGCGCAAGCTGATCGGTCTCTACGAGAAGAACGGGATCAGCCGCGAACGCATCCTGATCAAGACCGCCAGCACCTGGGAAGGGATTCGAGCCGCCGAGAAGCTCGAACAGGAAGGCATCCACTGCAACCTGACGCTCCTCTTCAGCTTCGCCCAGGCCGTCGCCTGCGCCGAGGCCAAGGTGACCTTGATCTCGCCGTTCGTCGGTCGGATCTACGACTGGTACAAGAAGGATAAAGGGGGCGCGGAGATCCCCGCCGACCAGGACCCCGGCGTCGCCTCGGTCACCAAGATCTACAACTATTACAAGAAGTTCGGCTACAAGACCCAGGTCATGGGCGCGAGCTTCCGTAAGGTCGAGCAGATCACCTTGCTCGCCGGCTGCGACCTCCTGACCATCAGCCCCGACCTCCTGGCCAAACTGGGCGATTCCGACGCCGAACTCAAGCCGGCCCTGACCCCCGAAGCGGCCAAAGGCAGCGACCTCGAACAGATCCACCTCGACGAGAAGGACTTCCGCTGGCTCCACAACACCGACCCCATGGCCGTCGAGAAGCTCAGCCAGGGCATCCGGAGCTTCTACGCCGACTCCAAGAAGCTCGAAGCCTACTCCAAGACCCTCGTCCACGAGAAGGTCTGAATCGGGGTAAACGAGCCTCGCGAGATTCGTCTCCTCAGCAATCAAAATCGTCGGGATTCGGCAAATCGGGCCGATTCCCGGCGATTTCGAGATTGGTTTCCTCCCTTCGCGTAGTCTAGGGGTAGGAAGACGTGGGGAGGGCTCGAATCGATGACAAGCGGCGGCGGCTATGGTCCGGCCTGGCGGCAGCTCGGCCGGCTCCTTAATGGCGGGACGATCGCGAGCCTGGGCGCGGCGGACCTCCTCGAACGGTTCGCCTCGACCCGCGACGAGGCGGCGTTCGAAGCGCTGATTCATGAGCATGGGCCAATGGTCCTCGGGACCTGTCGGCGAATGCTCACCGATCCTCACGACAAGAT
>JAJYCH010000031.1 GCA_021778575.1 Planctomycetota bacterium | reverse complement strand
CCCGCGCCTTCATCAATGCCGGCTTCCATCCCCTCCGCCGAGCCCGCTCGCCCGACCCCGGCCGCTCCCATCGAGATGCCTTCGACCGATCCAACGCCGCTTCCCGATGCTCCCCCAGCCGGATTGCCGGCCCCCGAGGGATCGAAGCCGCCAATCCTCGAACCATTGCCGCCGGTTGAGCCGGAACCGGCGAAAACCGCCCCGGCCGAACCGTTGTTGCCGATTCCCGCCGAGGTTCCCACGCTCGATCTCGCCGCGGCCGACACCGCGTTCGAGGCCAAGAATTATCGCGAGGCCGGCCGGATCTACGGGGCCCTGGCCGAAGAAAAGCGACTTCCCCCCGAGCGCCGCGATCACTGGCTCTACTGCCGGGCCGACCAGGTGGTTGCCCGGATCAACGACCACCCGAAGTCGGCCGCCGAGTGGGCCGCGATCAACGACGAGATCACCCGGATGAGGGCCTTGAACCCCAGCTTCTACCTGAGCGAATACCTCCGGAACCTCGCCGGCGAGATCCAGACCGCTCAGAAGAAAACGAAGCCATCCCATAAAATGGTCGTCCGGGGATCAGCGCCCGAGGAGCCTGCCCGGGTCGACCGTCCGGTTCGCCCCGCCTCCAATTCGGCTCCCGTCGAGACCGCACGCCCGGCGCCGGTCCTCACCTCGACCAACGGCGCGGCGAGCCGACTGGGGACGAGCGTCGGTCGCTGGCAAACACTCGACTCGAAGAACTTTCGGGTCTACCATGCCGACCCGGCTCTCGCCGCCAAGGTGATTCAGGCGGCCGAGACCGCTCGACTCGAAATCTTCAAGCGCTGGCCCACCACCACCCCTCGGCCCGACTGGTCGCCGCTCTGCGAGATCTATCTCTACCCGACCGCTCGCCAGTACGCTCAGATGACCGGGCAACCGGAAGACTCGCCCGGATTCTCGACGATGGGAATCAATGCCGGGCGGATCAGCGCCCGACGGATCAACATCCGGACCGACCACCCGACCGCCGTCGCCGCCGTCTTGCCGCACGAGATCACTCACGTGATCCTGGCCGACTTCTTCACCGAGCGGCAAATCCCGCGCTGGGCCGACGAAGGGCTCGCCGTCCTCTCGGAACCTCGCGACGAGCAGGATCGCCGCGCCGCCGACCTCACTCAACCCCTGGAAGTCGATAAGCTGTTCCCGCTCGAAGCCCTGATGAGCATGGATTACCCCGAGCAGCGCTACTGGAATCTCTACTACGCCCAGAGCGTGTCGTTGAGCCGGTTCCTGGTCGAGCAAGCAAGCCCCACCGAGATGCTCCAGTTTCTCCAGGCCGCTCAGCGTGAAGGTTATGAGCCGGCACTCCGACGGATCTACAAGATCGAAGGGTTTGCCGATCTCCAGGATCGCTGGCTGCTCTACGCCAAGGCCAAGGCCAACCTCCGGACCGCCGACGCCGCGCCTCCCGCGCCCGTCGAGCCGCAACTCAAGGTCCGCTGAACGCTTGATCCGGGTTTGACGGGTCGAGAACCTCGGACATCGCCCGATCGATGGCCTCCCGACCGAAATCCTCGACCAGGACCGGCGCGGCCTTCGATCCCAGACGAACCCACCAGGCTCGCTGGACCTGACCGAGACCCATCTGCTCGACGGCGACCGTCGTCAGCAACAGTCGGAGCCGCTCGCGGCCCTCCGACGCTGCGGGATCGCTCCAGCCGATCAGGACATCGCCCCCCTGGGGCGTTCGAACGAGCAAGTCGCCTCGACCGTGGAACAGAGTCGCTGCCGGGCCTTCCGGCCAGGCCAGCACCCAGTCGAACGACCGACGGATCAGCTCCAGGCGAGCGATCTCGCGGGCCAGTGGGGATCGCGCCCAGGTCGTCACTCGGTCGATCGCTTCATCAATCAGACCACGAGGCGAAACGGGATCTTGCAGCCGGGCCGCTCGAACCGCGATCGATTTGATCGCAGCCGGATCGAGCGACCCAGGATCGGCCAGGATTGTCCGGATCAGCCGGTCGAGCCGCGCCGAGGTCGAACTCAGGCCGAACGCCGGGTCGAGAGTAAAGGTTCGGGGACGAGGCCGCAGCGTCGGAACCGGCCGGATCGGCTGGCTCAACCCGCTCTTGATCGCCTGTGCGACTTCGAGGAAACGAGGTTGCGGGCGTGACGGACTTGCCGGAACGGTCGTGGAACTTCGCTCGGGCTCGATCACCTCGACGATCGGTTCGGGCCACCCGTCGGGCAGGTTCCCCCGGAACCGGCCGGTTTTCAGGTCGAATCGCTCGCTTAGCAAGCTCAGCGCGGGGGAACCGGGTCGACTCGCGATGTTCGACGCCGCCGAAAGCACCAGCGAGTCGCGAGCCCGCGTGACCGCGACGTAGAACAGACGGAGGGCCTCGGCATCCTCGGCGATTCGTTCACGCTGGCGATGGATCGACCAGCCCAGGACGATACCGCTCTCGGTTCCCTCGCCATCGTCCTCGGGCGCGGCGTCAACCACGGGGTTGACCAGCGGCCCCAGTTCGGGGTCGAACGCCACTCGCTGGCGGTCTTGATGCGGCTTGCGGCCGAGGTCGGGAATCACCACGATCGGAAATTCGAGCCCCTTCGCCTGGTGCATCGTCATCAGGCGGATGACCTCGCCCGCCTCGTCGGTCGTTGCCGCCTGGGTCTCTCGGGTGACGCTTCGAAGGTCGCCACGGAGTCGAGCGACGAAGTCGGCCAGGGTGAAACCCCCTTGCTCGTCGAATCGTCGGGCCATCTGGACCAGCTTTCGGGCATTGGCCCGCTTCCGGTCGCCGAGAAATTCGCCGATCAGGGCCGCCTCGTATCCCGACTCGTTCAAGATCCGGTCGACCAGTCCGCCAATAGACAGTCGATCCTTGACGCCTCGCCAGTCGGCGAGCATCCGCCGGGCCCGATTCGCCCGGTGAAAATCATGCTCGGGAAGCTGTTCCAGCCATTCACGGAAGTTCCCTTCCAGCCCCTTGTGAATCTGTCCGTTATGCTCGGTCGCCAGCCAGAAAAGCCCGTCGTCGCTGATCGAAAAGAACGGACTGCGCAACGCCCCGGCGAGCGCGACCGGATCGAGTGGGTCCTCGATGACGGTCAGGACGTTGATCAGGTCGAGAACTTCCTGCTGGGCGTAAAACCCCGAGCCGCCGACAACGTGGTAGTCGAGCCCTTGAGCGACCAGCGCCTGTTCGTAGTCGGACGCGTTGCCGAGCGAACGGAACAGAAACGCGATGTCGCCCTGGTGCGCGAGCCGGGGCTGCCGATCGCGCGGATCAACGATCATCCAGCCCTGGTCGAGACGCGTTCTCAGATGCCGGGCGATTCGTTCGGCCTCTTGCTTCCGGCGGTCGATCGACTCGCTCTTGTCGGTCGGTTTCGGTTCCACGGGTTCCGATTCCCAGAGAAACGTGATGGCCGGCGGAGCGGGATCAGCGCGGACCGAGGCTTCGAGTCCGGGCCGGAGCGCGGCGTTGTCCTCGATAAAGGTCGTGGCGAAAAGCGTGTTCACAAAAGCAAGAATGGCCGGAATGCTCCGGAAATTCGCCGAGAGTTCGCGCCGACCGTTCGAGTGGAAGCGCAGGCGATAGTTCTGGAACAGGTCGGGTCGGGCTCCTCGAAAGCGATAGATCGACTGCTTGACGTCGCCGACGAGGAACAGCTTGCCGGTCAGAAGTTCTGATCCAGCCAGGAGTTCGAGGATCTCGGCCTGGATCGGGTCGGTGTCCTGGAACTCATCGACGAGGATCAGGTCGAGCGATTCTTCGAGTTCCGCCCGGGCCGACGATCCGGGGCGAGCGAGCAGCTCGCGAGCGATCAGGAGCAGGTCGTCGTTATCGATCGCCCCTCGATCGCGCTTGGCCTGGTCGTAAGTCGCCCGAGCTTTGACGGTCAACCGAGCGAATTTCAAGCCTTGCGCGGCGGCTTCCAGGGTCGCGCGTTCGTCCCAGTCCAGGGTCGGCTTCAACTTCTTGATCGCTTCGCGGATGCTACCGAACTGGGTCTTGAAGGCCTCGTAAACCTCGGTCGAGGGCCAGAGCTTGGCCGCGAGTCCCACGACCTTGCAAAGTTCGTGGATCGCATCCAACCGAGGCCCCGGTTCGCCGGGCTGGTTGAGTTCCGCGATCGTCGCCCGGAGATCGTCGAGCCGCGTCCGGACTTTTTGCTGGTTAAACTCGTTGGTTTCGATCAGTTCCAGGCAGGGCTGGAGTGATTCTCGAAAGCGGTTGAGGAGGTCGGGCTTGGTCTCTCGTTCCCAGATTTCGAACCAGCGATCGACCAGTTCACGCGGCTTCCGGTCGGCCCAGTCGCCCAGATCGCCGGTCGATCGAT
This sequence comes from Planctomycetota bacterium, assembly GCA_021778575.1. Classification (GTDB taxonomy): domain Bacteria; phylum Planctomycetota; class Planctomycetia; order Isosphaerales; family Isosphaeraceae; genus Tundrisphaera. The sequence continues at coordinate 10,401 of JAJYCH010000031.1, read as the reverse complement.
TGACCATGAGGCTATCGATCGAGTCGCGGACCATGCCCAGCCCGTATTCGACGGCCAGGTCGATCAGGTCGGGATCGTTGGCGATCAAAGCTTCGCGAAGCGTCTGGTCGAGAGACCTTTGACGGACCGAGAGAGCGATCGATTCATCGAGAACCGCGAAGCCGGGGTCGATCCGGGCCTCGATCGCGTGGCGGCGGAGGATCTCGCCACAGAAGGCATGGAACGTGCTGATCCGCGCGGCTTCGAGACCGCGAAGCACGGCCCGCCAGTGGCGAGGGTCGTCGGCGCATCTGAGTCGCGCGCGGCATTCCTTGCGGATTCGTTCGCGGAGTTCGCGCGCGGCCTTCTTGGTGAAGGTCAGCGCGATGATCCGGCCGAGCGACGACGCCTCGGGGCCTTCCAGCGCCCGGACAAACCGCTCGGCCAGGACGAAGGTCTTGCCCGTGCCTGCCCCCGCGCTGAGCGCGACGCTGGCGTCCGAGACCTCCAGGGCTCCGATCTGTTCGGCTGTGGGCGGCGGTCGATCCGGTGTCGATTGGCTCACGTGTTCGATCCCATGGTCGGCCGATCGTCCCATTTCTTGCGGACAAACCGGACTTCGCTTACCCGGCACGAGGCTTTGAAATCGCAATGTTTCCCGCATTCCGACTTCAATGAAGCGACCGGAAATGCTCCGTCGCGCAACCGACCGACCAGCTCGATGAGAAAATCCTCAAGCCGGGTCCGGTAATCCTCCCAATCTTCCTTGAGTTTCACCGGCTTGAAACCATCGTCGCGGAGCTTCCAGTAGCCGAAATCGGCCAGGAGGTGCGACCCATCGGGAAACAGCAAACGCTCGACCGCCAGAGCGTACAGAGGTAACTGCGAGGCCAGGCCGGACTTCACGTCGAGCGTCGGCGGGTTCGAGCCGGTCTTGTAGTCGATCACCCGGAAACTGTCCCGGCCATTGACCGAGACCAGGTCGATCCGGTCGATTTTTCCTTGCAGTTTGAGTGAATTTTCGGCCTCGCCGATGGTCAGAACGGGCCGCGAATCGGCCGTTTCCTCGCCGACGGCGGCCTGGCCGAAGACGACCTCGAACTTGTGCGGGATTGCGCTTGAACCCGCGTTGCCGGAGTAGTGCTTGTACTGGCCGAGATAGCGTTCGAGAGCCTTGCGGGTTCGCAAAGTGCTGATTTTCCGGAGGATTGCCGGAACGTTTGTTCCCTGGTCGTCGTGCTGTTCGAGTTCGACCCGCATCTGGGTTTCGATCAGAATGGTCAGCCGTTCGATCAGGTTCGCGGGCTGTTCCTCGGCCGCCTGGCGATGGACCTGTTCGAGAACCCGGTGAACGTCCTCGCCCCGACCGGCGTAATCCTCGTCGAGTTCCTGGCGCTCGTCGACCATCCGGAGCCCGAGGACGTAGCGTTGATAGAACTGGAACGGACAGAGTGCGAACGATTCGAGCTGGCTGGCGCTGAAGGTGTGATTGGCACCGAACTTCTGACGAATCCGGTCGATCGCCCGAGGATCGCTGAGCCGACCATCGAACGGGCCGAAGGACCGCTCGCCGCGCCGATGCTGGGCGACCTCGAAGGCGTCGGCGGCTCCTTGCAGGGCCTCGGCGTGTTCGGGGTGCCGGGCCAGATCGCGGAGCGATCCCAAATCGCCTTGCTGACAGGCCCGGGCCATCGCCAGAACCCGGGCGTCACTGGGGGCTTGCGCGAGTTCGGCGTGGCGGATCAGGACCGGGTCGAATCGGTTGTGGAGTTCGAGGCAAGCCTTCGAATCGTCGCCAGGGAGTCGGCGAATCAGATCGTCGAGAAACGCGGCGGGCAAGAGCTTCTCGCCGCTGCTGTCGGAGGTCGGAAAGGCGAGGGTCAGATGGTCCTCGGCCGATCCCGCCACCCGGGCGAAACGGAACATTTCGCGTGAATAGGCCAGGCTGACCCGGTCATTCAAGCGGTCCAGGTCGATCGCGTCGGACCCGGGAAAGGTCTGCTCGGCCAGTCCGGTGAGGATCACCCGTCGAGCACGGACCGCTTCGGCCGCCGCGACCGACTCGATCCGGATCGTTCCCGGATCGGCCGCTGGTCGAGGTAGTTCGAGCGACTGGACGGTCGAATCGACCTGCGACACGAACTCGGCCCAGCTCCAGACCCGATCGGCGCTGGTTGCCCCGAGCCGGTCGCGAACCTCGGCCTGATCGTCGAGCGCGTCGCCGAGTGGTTCCAGTTCGGTCGGATCGATTTCAAGGAGTTCGGCCAGGTGTCGGAGCCGATCCACCTGGACCCGCCAGGTTCCTCGACCCACCACCGAGTCGACCGCCGCCAGCAACGGTTCCAGCCGGCGAAGTGCCTCTTTCGCCCGAAGGTTGCGCGATTTCGGGTCGGCGGCGGCGCGCTTCAGGGCGTCGACCAGGGCCTGGCGGTCGCGGAAGACCCGGGTTTGCAGGAGCGACGAGGCGGCCTCGAAACGACCGAATGGTTCGGTGCTCTCGCGAGTCTTACGGCCCAACTGGCCGTTGCGGAGCAGACTCGCGAGGGTCGCGGTCTCCCAGTCATCGACCGGCAAGCGGAGCGCCAGCCGGAGCGCCGAGACGGCGGGGATGCTTGCCAGAGCCCGAGGTTTTCCCCGGTCGACGGGTAAACCCCAGGCCCGCAACGCTTCGCGAATTCGCTCGGTATCCTCGTCGAGTCGCGGTGCCAGGATCAGAATCTCTTCGGGATCGACGCCGCTTTCGAGCATCCGCCGGACCTCGCGGGCCACCAGCAGTGCCACGCCCTCACCTTTTGGTCCGCCGAGAATCTTCAGGCCGGCATCCTGGCCAACCTTGAGCGGGGAATCCACCGGCAAGTCGGACCGAAACAGCTCGCGTTCGACGGCTTCGAGCCCCGCCGGTCGCCGGAAGAGGAGCCCGCGGGTCGGCTCGACCTCCTCGATGAATCCGCCACTGAGGAACCGTTTGCGGATCGGTTCGACGCTTGCGTACAGGTCTTCGAGCGTGGGGTCGGGATCGAACGGCAGGGTCACGATCATCGACCGGGCTTTACGCGCACAATGGTCGATCAGCCGCCACGCGGCCAGGCTGGGGGCAACCGGGTCAATCACCACCACCTGGCCAGGCCTGGCCAGGGCAGGGGGAGGCTTGCGTTCCAGCGCCTTGGACATCCAGACCGACCAGCCTTCGGCGTCCTCGGTTCCGGCCTCGAACAGAGTCGCCCGGTAATGGCCGAAAATCGCGAACTCTTCGAGTCCGACCGGCGAGGGATCGGGCTTCGGGCCGTCGAGCGACCACTCCGCTCGGGACCAGCCGTTGAACCGGGCCAGGAGCTGGCGACGATAGCCCGGAAACCGGATCGCCGAGTCCAGCAAGTTCAGCTCGCCACCGCGCCGAGCCCGATCGATGGCCTGTTCCAGGACGACCAGGATCGCCGAGGGGGACAGCCGTGAGGGTCCGTCGGGGTGGCTCAGGGCCGTCGCGTTCCAGGCGTCCGACCAGGTCCAGACTCGGGGCGGCTCAGCGCTTTTCGATCGGAGCGAGAGCCGTCGAGCGATCTGATCCCTCGCCAGCGCTGACGGAACCAGCCAGAGGGTCGAAGCTTCGGACGAGGCCCGGTCGATCGCCTGATCGAGCAAGGAACTGCCGATCGGTGCGGTCCAGAGCTTGCGGTTGGCCGACATCCGTTCGCTCCTTCTTCGGGATCTGATCGACCGCGATCATGCTGATTCCCAGGATAACCAGGTATACAGAAAAATACCATAGTCGGCCCGATCGCACAAGCCGGAGCAACCAGACGATGGCCATGTAGCCGATGATTCCGGCGACGGTGGCCGAAACGAAGATCTGCGCGACCCGTTCGCCGGTCAACGAGGCGGGATCGACTTTCCTCAGTTCAAAGACTGTCGCGCCCACGATCGCCGGCACGGCCATCATCAGGCTGAAATTGACGGCCCAGGTCTTCGAGAAGCCCAGGGCCAGCGCCGCGGAGATCGTCAGGCCGCTCCGGCTGACGCCGGGCAGGGGGGCGAACATCTGGGCGATCCCGACGAGCAAGGCGTCCAGCCAGGTGGTCTCACTGGGCCCTTTTTCGCCGCCTTTGAGCCGGATGTTGAGCAGGAGAATCGCGGCGGTGATCAGGAAGCCAATCCCGGCGTAAGTCCAGCTATCGAAGGTCTTTTCGATGAACTTCATGAAGAACAGTTTGTCAGGGATGAGCGGCAAGGTCGCGATCACGGCCAGGATGCCGGTCCGGATGACCGAGGGACGCTTGAACGGTGGCGAGACGTCGGCCAGGTCGTCGAGCAGCCCCTTGGCGCCGCTGATCACCTGATTTCGATAGCTCAAAATGATCGCCATCAGGGTTCCGACGTGGAGCATCACGTCGAAGAAAATCTTGTCGGCGGCCGACGATTTCTTGCCGGTGAAATGCTCGAAGCCGAGCTGGGTGATGGTCAGGTGTCCGTCGCTGGAGATCGGCAGGAACTCGGTCAAGCCCTGGACCACGCCCAGCACAATCGATTCGATCCAGTCCATGAGGTCTCTTTAATCGTTAAAAGCTGTGGAGTCGATCAAGGGAGTGTCGATGACGACGCCCCTTTGAAGCTTGGAAGCGCGATCCAGAAGTAACCCAGGCCGCTGTAGATTGTCAGGCCGACCGCCGACCAGGTCAGGAAGTCGCGCACGGGCAAGATCATCGGATAGGTTTCGTGCAGCTTCAAGGCGGCCAGAATCGCGCCGATCGAGAGGCACTGGGTCAGGGTTTTGAGCTTGCCGGCCGTCTTGGCCCCGAACGCCTGCCCGCCCCCTTCGAGGTGACTTCGGAGGCCCTGGATCAACAATTCACGGACGACGATCGTGGTGACCATCCACGGGGCCAGTCCGGTGTTGCCTCGAACGGTCAGCAAGTAGATGAAGGCACCGCAGACGATGACCTTGTCGACCAGCGGGTCGAGCTGGCGGCCGATGGCGGTCCCCTGGTTGAGCAAGCGGGCGAAATAGCCGTCGAGGGCGTCGGTCAGGGCGGCGATCACGAAGATGATCAGCGCCGACCAGTACCACTCATTCGCCACGAACGCGAAGACGACGATCGCGAGGACCAGGCGACTCAAGGTCAAGGCGTTGGGGACGTTCCAGAAATTTTCGACCATGGGGTGAGGCAGCGCTCGGGATTTGAGCGTGTTCGCGGCCGGTGTCTCGTGCATCCCTCGGTTCTCCCCAGGTTGCTCTTCGGCCGCCCTCAACCGTTGAGGATCGTGAACGGCGAGCTGCCCGGTTTCTTGCGAGGCTTGGGCCGTCCTCGACGCTTCCGAGGAGTCGAAGTTGCCTCGGGACGAGCGACAAGGTCGTAACCGTCGGCCGCCAGGATCGAGCAGCGGACGAGGTCGCCCGGATCGAGGTTTGTGCCGGCCACGTAGACCAGGCCATCGACGTCGGGAGCGTCGGCATAGCTCCGGCCGATCCAGAGGTCACCGCCGTCGGCGTCGGGTGCCGGGCCATCGATCAGGATGTCCAGGCTCTTGCCCACCAGCCCTTCGTTGAACGCAAAGGCAATCCCTTGCTGGGCTTCCATGATCCGGTCGCGACGTTCGGCCTTGACCTCGTCGGACAGGTGGCCGGGCAATCGAGCCGCTGGCGTATCGGGTTCGAGCGAGTACGGGAAGACGCCCAACCGCTCGAACCGGGCCTCCTTGACGTAATCCAGCAGCTCCTCGAATTCGGCCTCGGTCTCGCCCGGGAAGCCGACGATGAATGTCGTCCGGAGCACCAGGTTGGGGATGGTCGAGCGGAGCCGTGAGATGATCGACCGGGTCTCGGCCTGCGAATGCCGCCGGTTCATCACTTTCAGCATGCGGTCGTTGATGTGCTGGAGCGGCATGTCCAGATAGGGCAAGACTTTAGAACAAGTGGCCAGGGATTCGTAGAGTTCGTCGGTAAAGTAATTCGGATAGTTGTAGAGGACGCGAACCCAGTCGATCCCGTCGACCTGTTCGAGTTCCTTGAGCAGGTCGGCCAGTCGTGGGCGGCCGTAGAGGTCGAGCCCGTAATAGGTCATGTCCTGGGCGACCAGGTTCAATTCGCGAACGCCGTCGGCGGCGAGTTCGCGGGCTTCCTCGACCACCTTCTCGATTGGCTTGGTGACATGCTTGCCGCGCATGTAGGGAATCGCGCAGAAGGTGCAGAGCCGGTCGCACCCTTCGGAGACTTTGAGGTAGGCCAGGTGCTTCGGCGTGATCCGGAGCCGGGCGCGGTCGTCCTGGGCCTGGACCGGGGCGGGGCGGAAGACGGTTCGCTGTTCGTGGAGGTCGCCCATGATCCGATCGGCGACCTTGGCGATCTCCTCGCGACCGAAGACTCCGACGATCTGGTCGACCTCGGGCACGGCTTCCAGGAGCATCTCGCGCTGACGTTCGGCCAGGCAACCGGCGACGATCACGCCTTTAATCCGACCGGCGCGCTTGCGGTCGAGCATCTCGTTGATGACGCCCAGCGACTCTTGTCGGGCGGCGTCGATGAAGCCGCAGGTGTTGATGATCACCAGGTCGGCCGTTTTCGAGTCGGGAACCAGGGCGTAGCCGTCCTGAGCCAGGAGTCCGAGCATCCGCTCCGAATCGACCAGATTCTTGGGACAGCCGAGGCTGACGAAAGAGAAGGTCCCTTTCTGTTGCGGATCTCTACTCATGAGGTCAACTTACCGGTGCTTCGAGTGGTGTAATGGGTTGGAGATAGGAAATCCATGAACGCCAAGGGTTGTTGGCGTGGCGCCGATCAATGAAAGCCACTCGATCATAACCATTTCAGGTTCAATCAGTCGCGATGATTTTGCGGGAAATCCGGTTTGTGCCGCTGTCTCGGGTGTCGTCCCGTCCGATTCTGGACGAAGCGTGTGGACTGGATGCTGTCAGCCTCCAGGGACACTCGGCAATATTCACAAAGCCATCTGGACAATCATCGGCGGCGACAGTGATGATATCTTTCATGCGAACATCAAAAGTGCGCCCGGTAGGAGTCGAACCTACAACCTACGGATTCGAAGTCCGCCACTCTATCCAATTGAGCTACGGGCGCCTTGAAGAAGTAGTATAGCGAATCCTCTCCCCGAGACAAGCCGTCGGGGAATCTCTTCACTCTCTCAGTCGATTTTCGCCAGGTTTTGTCCCTCGTCGAAATCCGCACGGTAGTGTTCCTGAAGGTCTCTCCCACGCCGTCACCGACAGTTTGCGTGTTCCGGCTTCGCGCCGGATGGTTTTTTCCTACCCCCATTCCACGAGAACTTTTTCATGCCCAGAATTCGGAATCGTCGCGGTTTCACCCTGATCGAGCTTCTGGTGGTGATCGCGATCATCGCGGTGCTGATCGCTCTCTTGCTTCCCGCGGTCCAGGCTGCTCGCGAGGCCGCCCGTCGTGCGCAATGCACCAACAACCTGAAGCAGATCGGGCTGGCGGTCATGAACTACGAGAGCTCCAACGGGAGCTTCCCTTACGGTGCCATGGCCGTGACCTTCGGAACCTGGTATCACTCGATTCTCAACTACGTCGAGGGTTCCAACCTCCAGAACGCCTATAATTTCACGGGAAGTGCCTGTAATCCGACGTACAGCTACGGATCGGTCTACAACATTACCGTGTCGAGCACCCGGGTGAATTCGTTCTCGTGCCCGAGCGATCAGAACGACGCGCCTCTGGCGAACGTCGTCTCGATGAATTACGCCTGTAATTACGGGAACACGGGGACCGGCTTCTTCCAGACGACGGCGATGATGAACGGTGTCACCATTCCTTACGGGGGGGCGCCCTTCTCCTGGGTTTACGCCATCCCGCTCGGCTGCACGGCAACCAATTACTACACCAGCATCCACAACACGGTTTGCCGGATCAGCGGCATCACCGACGGCACGAGTAACACCTTGTTGATTGGCGAGGTCATCCAGGGTCAGGATAATGGTACCGGGACCTACGCCAAGAACACCGACCTTCGCGGTTACATTCAGTATGGCTCCTCGTCGGGCTTCTCGACTCTCTTGCCCCCCAACTCGCCCTTGCCCGACGACTTGAACCAGTCTACGTATTGTATCCCGATCTATCCCAACCCTCCCTGCGAACTCCGCTCTCTGGGCCAATCCGGCGTGACCAATACGTCGGGAGGCTTCATCGACCAGTACGCTTCGAGGAGCCGTCACCCGGGTGGAGTGAACGTCGTGAATTGCGACGGGAGCGTCCACTTCTACAAGAACTCGATCAATATCGCGACCTGGCGGGCTCTGAGCACCACCCAGGGCGGTGAGATCATCAGTTCGGATAGCTTCTGAGCCGTCGAATTTCGCTCGGTTCTTCCCGATTCACTTGAGGAGCGATCTCATGAAGAAGCTATTGATGGCGCTCGTGCTCGGCAGCCTCGTTGTTGGAATGGTCGGCTGCTCGGGTTCGGATTCCGCCCCGAAGACGACTCCCGAAGGCAAACCAGTCCAACCGCCGGGAGAACCTAAAGACGGCGTTTGAAACGCCTTCCGACGCGGTTCGATGATCCGGAATAGTCTCATAAGCCAGCCTCGACGTTCAATCGTCGAGGCTGGCTTCGTTTCATGATCAGGTGAATGACCGACAGAGGATCTCGGTCGGATCGATTCTGCTTTCCTGGAGACTGGAGGGCAGGGCTTGCCCGTCGTTGTTTTGATCCTCAACTCGCGGAACGGCAGGCAAGGCTTTCCCTGACGGATTGCACTGACGACTCTGCGTTATGTAAATCGTTTCACAGCATTAGCTTGGCGTCGAATCCGCTCGCCCTCGAATCGCGGGTGAGCTGGCCGAAGCATTCTCAACTCCAACGCAAACGGCCTCGACGGTGAACCGTCGAGGCCGTTGGGTTTGATTGGGGTTTCGCCTGGATCGCGACCGACCGGATCAGAGCGGTGTTTCTTCGCCGGGCCTGGGGTAGGTGACCTCGTCGATGGTCCAGTCGATCGGGGTCTTTTCCTTGATCAAGGTCTGCAAGTCGGTGATGTGGTCGAAGGCCTGGTGGGCGTTCCAGTTGTGCTGGCTCATCGTGGCGGCCGAGACTCCGGCGGCGGTTCCGGTCGACCACTCGATCGGGTGCAGCCGGGTGGCGGAATTGGCCATGAAGCTTTGCGCCATCGTCTTGCCGGCGACCAGCAAATTACCGTACTTCTCGTTGGTCAAGGCCCGGAACGGCAGGCAGAACGGCAAGGTTTCGTGACCGGTGTGGACGTAGTGAGGGTACTCGCAGTTGATTACCGGGTGGATGTCGGCGGGATAGGCTCCCAGTGCCACGCGATCCTTGAATCGCTTGGCGGTCAAATTCGAGGGGTCGCCCCCCAGCTCGCTGACCTTGAGGATGAATCCGTCGATACCGATCGAGCGCCGGGTGTCGCGGATGTAGGGCATCTTGGCCAGTCCGGTCCCGGTCCCGAGAACCCCTTTATCAAGCGTGACCTGGTCGGGCACGAAGGGGGGCGGGACGTGGGCCTTGAACCAGTAATGCCAGGCCAGAGCCCGCTGCTCGGCTCCGGACATCACCGAGAGATCGACGCCGCCGGTCCAGTCGGCTCGTTCGCGGAAGGTGTCGACTTTCGACTTGAAGAGGTAGCCGAACGGATAGTCGTTGCCGCCTTCCTTGTCGCGTCCCGAGTACCCCCAGTTCTGGAGGCAGATATCGCCGATCGACGCCTTGCTGCCACGTCCCTTGATCCGGCGATAGGTCCAGATTCGGTCCCAGGCGTCGGCCTTGGTCTTGTACGAACCGAAGCCAAGGTTCTTCACGCCCGATGGCCCCGGCGGTTCCTCGGTCGGCTCGGCGTTGAGCCGTTCGACGATGTCGAAGACGGTTGCCTGTCCGCAGGTATCGTTGCCCTCGCGACCGCCGTCGTTGGTCTCGACCCCTTGAAGGTACGGAGCATCGGCCAGCGCCAGGACCTCGCCCCACTCGGTCGCGTCGAGAAACACCGTCGAATGGCCCGGTTTGGTGCTTCCCTCGAAGGTCAGGACCGTCTTGGCGAACCGGGGGGAATCCTGCGGCGAGTACCAATCGGTCAGGTCTTCCGAGAGCGGCCGATCGTAGCCTTTCCAGGCGACTCCGGGCTTGGGCGTTCGGTGAATGACGGTGAACGACTTGATCCGGCCGGTCGCCGGGTCGGTGGCGACCGATTTGATCACGCTCTCGCGAAACACGACGAGCTTATCCTTGAGCTTCTCTTCGAGCGGGAGCAAATGCTCTTCGAGGAAGTATTTGGGCTGAAAGCAATAATTGCTGACCCAACCGGCGCCCGGGTTTCCCGTGGCGTCGAGCATGGCCCGGAAGTTGGGCGTCATGTTCGGCCGGCTCCGGGCGATCGAGGCGACGTTGAGAACTTCCTTGGTCTTGGGGTTGGTGATCCGGTGGTGTGCCTCGTCGATTTCGGGCACGG
>JAJYCH010000748.1 GCA_021778575.1 Planctomycetota bacterium | reverse complement strand
TTAACGACCGGCCAGTCGCCGGCGAACATGACCCGATCCCAGCCGAATTCGTCGATCACGGCGCGGATGATCGGAGCAAGGCGAGTCGCCGGCCAGTCCTTGATCGTCACATTGCCGTAGATCCCCGAGATTTTGCACATCACATGACGATTCTTCGCGTGGGCGATCCGCGCCAGGCCCTTCCGCCAGGCGGTCAGGTCGTTCGAGCCGGCGTGCGGATTGCCGCAGTGGTCAAGGATGAAGCGAGTTCCCGGACAGCGTTCGACCAGTTCGGCACCGTCTTCGAGCTGGTCATTCCGGAGGCAGAGGTCAAAGCTAAAGCCACGCTCGCCCAAAACTTGCACACCCCTCACAAACGCCGGTTCCAGGCAGAACTTGGGTGGAGTCGCCGGAGTGTGCAAGACCTGACGGACCCCCTTGATGACGCCGTTGCCCGGAAACCGCTTCAGGTATCCCGCGAACCCCGCCGACGCCGGACGTCCCGAGACCACGGCGCCCTTCATCGTCGACTTGCCCTCGGCGCAGATCTTCGTGACCAGGTTTGCTTCCTTGCCCTGGTCGGATTCGGCCACGTCGACTTCCATGTAGACCGACCGGGTAACCTTGAGCCCCTCGGTCGCCCGGGCATAATCGCTGAGCAGGTAATCGTGGGCCAGGACCTCCTTGGCCTTTCCCGTCGCCGAGGCAACCCAGGGAAGGTTGAGCGCCTTCAGATCCCAGAGATGCTGATGCGTATCGACGATCTCTCCATCGTACATCGAACCGCTCCCGGCCAGGGAAATTGTACTGGTTCCGGTCGCCAGCGCGACGGCCGAGGCGGCCTTGAGAAATGTCCGGCGCTCGATCATCGGATTCATCGGTGCTCTCCCGTTTCCATCAAACCTCGACCGGGCGATAACGACCATCTTCAACGAGTCCCGACGACTTGCCAGGTCTGATCCGCCAGAGGATCAGCGTCGTGACCAGGGCCACCATCGGCAACCAGCCCACCGCTCCCACCACCAGGTCATACCGCCCGGTCTTGTCGAGATAATCGCCAAACAGCGGATGAAACGAAGCCGTGACCAGCCAGGTGATCGTGGCCAGCGCTCCGCTGATCTTCCCCTGATGCTTGAACGAGAGATCCTGGGTCAACGAGTAGTAAGCCGCGTACGAGCCAAGTCCGCCAAAGGCCACGACGAGCAAGGCTCCGAGCAGGAGCGGCCCCTTGGGCAGGAACGCGGCGGCGGTGGTCAAGGTAGTCAAGAAGCAGCAGCCGGCGAAGACCCACATCCGCGACGAATAGACCGAGAATTTACGCCGGGCGAGCCAGCCCGACGCCAGACCGGCCAGTATGGCTCCCGTATCGGCCGCGATATAGTAAAAGGTGGTGAAGTTCAGCATCGTGTCACGGTCGTAACCTCGAGCCTGGCGGAGAAACTTGGGCAACCAGACCCGGAACAGATGCCAGTTCATGTTGATGCAAACGACCATGATCGCCAGGGCGAGAAACTGGGGCGAGCAGACGATTTGCCAGAAGGTCGCCTTCTCGGTCGACTTCAACGAGGTGGTTCCCGCCACGTTCGGAGCAACCTGAAGATCGCGGGGACGAATCGAGGCGAACCAGACAAAAATCCAGGCGATTCCCCCGGCCCCGATCACCAGAAACGGACGACGCCAACCGTTCGGGTCATTGACCAGAAGAAGCCGGATCACCTGCGGAGCCACCACCGCCCCCAGCGCCGTGCCACTCTGAAGCAGACTACAGCCAAGCGCCCGATCGCGAGGTGCCATGAGCAACTGGATCGTCTTCAATCCACAAGGAAAATGCCCGGCCTCGAACAGACCGAGCAAGAAACGTAAGATCAGAAGTTCTTCGAATGACCGGCTCAATCCGGTCAAGAATCCCATGACCGACCAGCCGATCAGGACCACCGGGTAGAGCCAGTAAACCCCGATCCGGTCGACCGCCCAGCCGAACAAGAGGCTGCCGATGGCAAACGCCAGCCCGAAACCCAGTTCGGTATAACCATACTGTTTATCGTTGAGATGAAATTCCGCCTGGATCTCGATCGCCAAATTGTTGATCGTCAGGCGATCCATGTAATTGACCACGGTCGCCAGCAACAGCAACACGCAGATGAACCAGCGCCAGGTTGCCGACCGGCCCGCCCCGGCGACTCCAGGTCCAAAGTCTTCGGCCTGTTGCTCGTTCTGAGAGGTTCCCGCGGAGATCATCAGGCAAAGTCCTTCGGAGAGAACCGGGACAGCGATACCCGGCAAGCAAGAATCCCGGAGGGGCGGTCCCCGCGCGCGAACGGACGTTCGAGACCCGGCCAGGGCCGCAATCGAACAAGACAAAACCAGTGACGGATCTTCCTCGCAACTTGATCTTAGCGAGGAAGAGACCTCGGAGCCATGGGGAGCCGATCATGGCCGAGATTGCGACTTATCCGCTCGAACGAGCGTGCCGACCGACGATCGATCGAGCCGTCCGCAAGCCATCCACCGCCGCGCTGACGATTCCGCCCGCGTAGCCGGCTCCTTCGCCGCAGGGGTAAAGCCCTGTCACGGTCGGACTCTGGCGCGTCACCTCGTCCCGAGGAATCCGGACCGGCGAGCTTCCGCGCGACTCGGGACCGGTCAACACCGCGTCGGTCAGGAACCCGCCACGCATCTTCCGGTCCATGACCTTGAGCCCGCGCTCGAGCGCCTCCATGACCATCGGCGGGAGGATCAAACCCAGATCGGTCGGGATCGTTCCACGCTCGTAACTCGTCCGGATCTTGCCCCGGCTCGCCCGACCCGACAGGAAATCGCCGGCTCGCTGGACGGGTGCCTGATACGTCCGCCCTCCGGCGAGATAGGCCAGCCGCTCGGCCTTTTGCTGAAAGTGAACCCCGGCCAGCGGATGACGACTCTGGAGATCATTCGGGCCGACCGTGACGACCAGGCCACTGTTGGCGAACGGAGTGTCGCGCCGGCTGTGGCTCATCCCGTTGGTCCCGAAGTAGCCGGGCTCGCTGACCGACGGCATGATGATCCCGCCCGGGCACATGCAGAACGTGAACAGGTCGCGATTCCCCGAGATCG
>JAJYCH010000030.1 GCA_021778575.1 Planctomycetota bacterium | reverse complement strand
TGATCTGGGTCATGGACGGCGGATCCTATGGTTACCGGACTCCCGGATCGCCCCGGCACTGGGGCGAGGAGGTTCCCGGCAACATTCCCAAACTGGTCGGGACCGGCAACGGTAGCCCGTGCGGGATCACGGTCTACGAAGGCGCGCTCCTGGGCGACAAGTACAAGGGGTGCCTGTTCGAGGCCGACGCGGGGACTCGCCAGATCAACTATTTCCCGATCGAGCGGCACGGATCGAACTTCCGGACCGACTACCAGGTCTTGCTCGCCAGCAGCGACAACTGGTTCCGACCGGTCGACATGACCGCAGCGCCCGATGGGTCGCTCTATGTGGCCGACTGGTACGACGGCGGCGTCGGCGGCCACAACTTCCAGGACCAGAACACCGGCCGGATCTACCGGGTCGCCCCCAAGGGGAACAAGCCATCGATCGCGAAGCCCGACTTTGCCACGATCCCCGGCTTGATCGCGCTGTTGAAGTCGCCGGTCGTGGCGAGCCAGGACGCGGCGCGTCGGCTCCTGATCGAGCGCGGGGCCGAGTCCGAGTCGAGGACGGCGGTCGCCGCTCTGTTCCGGCATGGCACTCCGATCGAACGAGGTCGGGCGCTCTGGGTTCTCTCGCAGATCGAAGGGGACACCGCCGCCATCCGGGCGTTGAGGGATGCCGATCCGCAGATCCGCGAGCAAGGCGTGCGGATTCTCGGTCGCGACCTCAGCCAGGTCGGCAACGTCGTCTTCACCAAGCCCGAGACCAGGAAGCCGGCCCGAGGGCTGCTGCACGTCAATGCACTGCTCCCGCTCGTTAACGACCCTGACGCCGGGGTCCGCCGCGAGCTGATTCTCGCCTTCCGCTGGCTTCCCACGGCCCGGGTGGGGGATGCGCTCAAGACCCTGGTCAAGAACTGGGACGGCCAGGACCGCTGGTATCTCGAAGCGCTCGGGCTGGCGCTCCAGAATCGCGAAAGCTCGTATCTGGCCGAGATCTTCAACGACGCGACGTTCGGCCCGCTCGACCTCGAAAAGTCAGGACAGAATGGTCAGGTCGCGCTTCCGCCGTACTTCCCGGCCGACCGGAACGAGGCGTACATCGCGACCGGAACCGCCGATCTGCCCGCGACCGCGTTGAGCAAGTCGCTCGGCCTGGCCTGGCGGCTCCATCGTCCCGAAGCCCTGGGGCTTCTGAAAAAGGTCTATCCCGTTCTCGAAGCGACCGAGCTTCAGCAGGCCGCCGATGATGCGATTCTTCAGATCGAAGATCGTGAAGCCGCCATTCTCGTGGCCGATCAGGCGTTGCAGTCGATCGACCCATCGCGCAAATTCGCGCTGATGGCGACACTGGGCCGGAAGATCAACGGATCGTGGCGTGACGCCCGGTCGAGCGCTCCGGTCGTCAAGCTGATCGAATCCACTCTGGCCGATCCCACCGCCCGGATTCCGGCCATCGCCCTGGCGGTCGCCAGCGGTGACGGTCGGTACGGCTCGACGCTCCTGGGATTCGCCAAGGATGAAAAGGCGTCCGAATCGGTCCGGCTCGCGGCGGTCGAGGCGATCGGTCGGATCAAGCCCAATGGCACGGTCGAGTTCATCAAGCAGTTGATCGACCAGGCCAAGAAGGGAGGGTCAACCCCGGTGGCCGAGGCCGCGATCCGGACCTTGCCCGACCTCCGGAACGCCGACCCCGAACTGCTCGCGATGATCGGCGGCAACGACTTCCCGCTCGGCCTCCGGCGCGAGGCGCTCCGGGTCTACGCCCGGCCCAGGAACGGCGGGGCCCGCAAGGTTCTCGAACTGGCCCGAGAGCACAAACTTCCCGACGAACTCAAGAGCGAGGCCGCCTCGATCGCCTCGAACGACGCCGACGGCCGGGTCAGGCGTGAGGCCGCCGATCTCCTCCCGCTGCCCAAGACCGCCTCGGGCCGAACCTTGCCGCCGATCCGCGAGCTGGTCGCGCGGAATGGCAACCCATCCAAGGGAATCACCTTCTTTACCCGAACGGCGGACAACGCCTGCGCCAACTGTCATCGCGTGCAAGGAATCGGCCAGTGGGTCGGCCCCGACCTGTCGACGATCGGCACCAAGTACGGCAAGGAAGAACTGCTTCGCTCGATCCTCTACCCGAGCGCGGCGATCGGTTACAACTTCAAGTCGAACGTCCTGGCCCTGAGCGACGGCCGGGTCTTGACCGGCTTGATCGTCGAGGAAGCGCCCGACCGGATCGTCCTCAAGACCGCCGACGGCAAGCGCCACACGATCAACCCGAAGGATGTCGAGGACCGCAAGATCACCGAGGTCTCGCTGATGCCCGAAGGGCTGGCCGAGGCGATGAGCGACACCGATCTGGTCGACCTCCTCGCCTTCCTGACCACCTTGAAGGAGCCGGTCAGCGTCGTCGGCCAGTACCAGGCCGTCGGGCCGGTCGCGGGCGATGACTTGCTCACGGCGAAGTCGGCGCTGCCCGGCAAGCTCGCCTGGCGGCGAACCACCGCCAACGCCGAGGGGATCGTCGACCTGACCACCCTGGCCGGCGAAGACGCGTCAAAGGCGGCCTATCTGATGACGCCGATCCTCGTTCCCGAGGCACTCAACGCGCGACTCGTCCTCGACGCGGGTCCGGCCAAACTAAAAGTCTGGCTCGACGGCCAGCCGTTGACGATCCCCGCCGCCAGCGGCGACCAGCCCCGGTCGGTCGTGATCCCGCTGGCCAAGGGAAACCACGAGCTGACGATTCGCGTGGCGGGAGGAGCAAAAGCCGGCCTGGTGACAACCTTCGTGGCGGCGAAGCCGTTGGAATTCCGCGTCGGCGAAGGGACCGCGGTCTCGGAGCGGTGAGAGGACGACGGGGCGATTCTGGCGGGGCGGGCGATCTGGCCCGCCCCGTTATTGATCATTGAACAAATCTTGGAGCAAAGGTTTCTTCAGGAGAATTAGCATCACCGACCCAGATTCACGATGCGCGACTCGGATCAAATGGGTCCGTGATCAAAGGGGGCGTGATCACCCAAGAAGCAGCGGAGATCCGGAGACGAGACGGCCTGGACGTGGTCGTCTGCGGTCCCAATCTCTCCGCGAACCGAGCACTTGCCCGTATCATCATTGCCTCATTATCAGCCCGATCCGAGGCCACCAGAAGGGCGTACCTTTTATGAAACGACCCATCGAAAAGCCACTTGATCCGTGCATGAAATATTTCACGCCCGAACTCTATCTCCAGTACAACTCGAAGGATGATAACCTGGCCGATCTGGCTGACGAAGCCTGGGAAACCGCAATCCGCACCTATCAGGGTTCTCTCGATGCGTTTCGAAACTCGATTCCGCCGAGAGTCGTCGAATTAGTCGACGGCTCGCCACTTCACGACGCCGAGTTGATCTCGTTCCAGGCCGACCTTCCCAGCCCGATTCCTGAAGTCCTGGTCTCGCCCATGACTGCGGCGATGGCACTCAAGTGCAATCAGCAGATTGTCAATATTGACTATATTTTATGGGACGCCGTGGCTCAGTCTTCCCCGTATCAATCGTGGCCGTTCTCTTCCGCCCGAGTTCACTGGCTTTATGACGAGGTGGGCCTGGAGGGCTCGGAGTCCAATGGTCGTCAACGCTTCTGGCACAGAATCCTGTTCAGCAACGGACGAATCGCAAAAATACCATTCGTCGACGTGATCATAAGCCGATTCAGTCCCGAGCCCCATCTGGTCACTCGATCCTGGCGCTGACAGTCAAATTTTTAGACAAGATTTTCTTGCCCCCAATCGTCATACATCGGCCAGTCGTAGGCCCCTGAGAAGTGCGTGGCACCGAGCTCGCAACCGGGTGCTTTGGGCAGGATCGCGAAGACGCCGTCGGCTCGGGCCTTGATCAGGACCGCCTTGATCAGCTCGCCGAAGACCTCGGCGAGTTCGGTCCCTTTGGGATACTCGACTTCGGTTCCATCGAGCTGGATGACGGCGGTCGGCCCCTCGGCCTCGCCGGTGGCGAGCCAGTCCGGGCGCTTGAGATCGTTGCCGTCGATGTGCCTGTCCCACTCGCCATCCGGCTCGGCGTCCGGTCGGGTGTCGAACACGACCACGACCCACGCGGACTGCGAATACTCGAAGCCAACCTCGATCATCTTGATCGGCCCCGGCTCACCCGGCCCATCGTTGGTGTCCGGGTCGAAACGGTTCACGCGATCGACCAGATAAGCATAAATATCTGCAAAATCGCGGCGTAAATCGAGCTTCATGGCAGCCTCCTGGGTCTCGGGCCTGCAAGAATCGGCTCGATGATACCAGAACGGCAACAATGGGCTCTACCGGGGGGACACGCGACACAGGAGGATTGCAAAGCAGTCGGACAATCGTAGGGTCCGCTGTGCGGACCGTGGTTTCGATCGACAAATCTCGACGGTCCGGTCGTTGCCCCGTGGTCGAGAGAACGCCGCAACAACGGTCCGCACAGCGGACCCTACCAGACCCAAAAAATCCGGCAGGGCAAGCCCTACACTACGGCAAATGCCAGATTTCGTTGGCGCCCCCCAAGAAGGTCGATCGTCGCGGGCCTCACGACCTCCCGACGGTGTCCTCGACGGCTTTCTGGAGGCTTTCTCCGAGCCCTTTCTGACGGATCGCCTCGATCTCGTCGCGGCAGGCGAACAGGGCGGCGATCACCTTGGGGTCCCACTGGGCTCCGGCCCCTTTGCGAAGGATCTCGTCGATCGCCTTCGGGGTCAGCGGCTTGCGGTACGGGCGAGTGCTCGACATCGCGTCGAAACCGTCGGCGACGGCCAGAATCCGGGCGGGCAGGGGGATCGAATCGCCGGCTAGGCCGCCGGGGTAGCCCGAGCCGTTGTACTGCTCGTGATGGTGCGCCACGCCCGGCAAGAGATGGTGAAGCTTCTTGAGGTCGGTCAGGATATGCACGCCGATCTCGACATGCGATTGAATGATCCGATATTCCTCGGGGGTCAGCGGCCCGTCCTTCTTCAGAATCGTGTCGTCGATCCCGATCTTGCCGACGTCGTGGAGCAAACCCATCAGGTACAGATCACCGCGCTGGTTCGGCGAGAGCTTCAACTCCTCGCCGAGCCGGACGGCAATCCGCGCGACGCGCTCGGAATGGCCCGAGGTGTACGGGTCCTTGGCGTCGATCGCCGCGGTCAGCGATCGGATCACGCCGAAGAGAAGTTCCTTCAACTCGCAGTAAAGCCGGCCGTTGGTCCGCTGGGTCGCGACGAGCGAGGCCACCGGCTGAACCAGCGCGACCTCGTTGGCGGCGAACGAGCGGTCGTCGTCGGGGTTGACGGCGACGATCCAGCCGATCGGTCCGGGAGCGTCGGTCTCGGCGGCCACGCCCAGAACCCGGCGGATCGGCCCGGAGTCGGGACGGCTTCCCCGAGCGTTATCGAGCAGGATCGCCGGACGGTTGTCGGTTGGCGGGAGCGCCCGAAAATCGTCCGGATCAAGCCCGCTGACCGCGCCGATGACCAGGACCGGATCGACGGCGGCGGCCGGAACCCAGGCGACGGCCTCGACCCTCAGCGCCGCGCGAAGCGCCTGGAGCGCCAGGTCCTGGAACCGCTCGGGCGGGTCGGACACCCGGAGCCGACGGATCAGGCGCGCCGTCAAAAGCCGGTCGCCGCCTTCACCGCGAAACGGTGAGGCTCCCTGGCCCAGACGCGGCAGGATCTCGGCCTTCAGGCTATCGGCGACCGACTGGCCCCAGGCCCGCAACGCCCGTTCCGGGCAGGGCGGTCCCCAGCCCGGCTCGGCCGTCGCCGTCGCCGCGAATCCGATCAAGGCCACCAGGTTCGGCCCGTTCAGCCGGAAAATCGGCAGGCAGAGCCAGACCAGGGCGGAGTCGCCATCGGGTCGCCAGACCTCGACCCGGCCGTGCCGGAGCAGGCCCGACGCCATGATCGCCAGCAGGCTGGCATCGCTATCGGGGAATCGCTCGACCTCGATTCCCAGGCGAGCCCGCCAGATCAGCGTTGTGGGGTCGAGCAACCCCACCGGAGCGGTGAATTCACGCGCCAGCCGTCGGGCCACCCGATCCTCACCGCCCACCGAGGAATCCTCGGCGCGTCGGGGATCGGCGAATTCGGTCGTGCTCTCGCCGGTTCTTCCGACCATGGAAGTCGCGTCCTCGGGGAACCTCAGGACAATCGAGACCGGCTCGACAGCCCACTCGCGAACCTTAGAACGCGGATCGTCGATCGACAACCGATTTTTCCGGCTCAATGATCCGCCCGAGGAATCCGCCGTCGCACTGGACACTCGACCGCTCGCGGCCTATGAGCCTTTCACAGGGAGAACGCGTTGCCGGTTGCGTCCCGCCCGAGGAGAGGAGTTCCGCGTGAGTCAGCCCGAACGGCGCGAACTGTTTCTCGGCTGGAATCTCAGCTCGACCGATGACGATCGGCCCCAGTTTGAACGGACCCGAAGCTGGCCGGGCAAGGGGAAGCCGATCGCGGGCTGGAACAACGCCCGGGACAAGACCAGGACCGCCGGGGCCATCCAGCCGATCGCGCCGGGCGAGATTCACTCGCAGGCCGGCTACCCGTTCAGCCCCCGGGGCATCGGCGAGTCGACCGGATCGCAATCGTTCAGCGAGGAAACGGAACCGCCGCCGATCCCGTTTCCAAACTGCGGCGAGTCGATCGGCGGCTTCCGCCTGGTCTCCGAGCTGGGCCGAGGAGCGTTCGGACGGGTCTACCTGGCCGAGGAAGCCGGCCTGGGCAATCGTCCGGTGGCCTTGAAGGTCACGCGACCCGAAGGGGATGAACCCCGCTTGCTCGCCCGGCTCCAGCATACCCACATCGTGCCGATTCACTCGGTCGCCGACGACCCGGAATCGGGACTTCGCTTGATGTGCATGCCTTACTTCGGCGGAGCGAACCTGGCCCAGGTCCTCGAAGCGACCGGGCATCACCACTCGGCAAAGGTCTCGGGTTTGAGCCTGATCGAGGCTCTCGACGTGGTGGGAGGTCCGGCGCCCAGCGACTCGGCCGGAAAAACCCGGTCGGTCCCACGAACAAAAGCCGGCGGACCATTTCCCGGAGCCGGGCGGATCGACCCGGCTGTTCCGGCTTCAGGGGCCACGCTCCGGTCGATGCTCGATCGGATTCCCTGGTGGTCGAGGTCAGTGGCGCAGCCGACGGCTTACTCCGAGGAGATTGACCCGGCGAACCCGAGCCGGCGGTTCCTTCGCGAGTCGAGCTTCGTCAGGGCGTCGGTCTGGATCATCACCCGGCTGGCTGAAGGGCTCGAACACGCTCATTCGCGGGGGTTGCTCCACCGCGACCTGAAGCCGTCGAATATCCTGATCGCCGCCGACGGCACGCCGATGCTTCTCGACTTCAACCTCGCCACCGAGACGATGACAACCGACGAGGCCGGTCGCGCGATGATCGGCGGAACCCTGCCGTACATGGCCCCGGAACATCTCGACGCCTTCAACCCCGAAGGGACGACCCCGGCCGAACAGGTCGACGAGCGCGCCGATATCTACGCGCTGGGGCTGATCCTGTTCGAGATGATCGCCGGCCAGCACCCGTTTCCCGAACCGCCGCCGGCCCTGCCGTTGATCGAGATCATCGAGCTGATGACGGCCGAGCGGCGTGGTCCGGCGCCGTCGCCTCGCGACTATAACCCCGAGATCCCTCACGGACTCGACGCGATCGTCCGCAAGGCGATCGACCCCGACCCGTCGAGGCGCCACGCCCGGGCAGGCGACCTGGCCGAGGATCTGCGCCGGTTCCTCGACGACCGTCCGCTGAAATTCGCGCCCGAACCGAGCCTGACCGAGCGCGTCGCCAAGTGGGCCCGGCGGAACCCGAAGATCAGCGGAGCCACGCCCGTCGCCCTGGCCTCGGTCATGTTGATCGCCCTGATCGGCGGATCGGCCTGGACCCTCTCGCACCACCTCCAGCGGGTCTCGGCCCGGCTGAAGGTCCGGGTCTTCGAGCGCAGCTTTCTGGAGAGCCAGTTCCTGTTGAACATCGCCAACGGTCCATCGAAAGACGTTGGTCGGGGGATCGGTCTGGCCGAGCAAGCGCTCCACGAAGCCGGGGTGGGCCGGACTCCGAGCGAGGACCGCTGGAACGCGTGGATCAAGGCGCTGGAGCCCGACGAACAGACCCGGATGCGCGGCGATCTGGCCGAGCTGATCCTGCTCACCGCGCGGGCCAGGGTCTACCAGGCCGAGCGGTCGAAGTCGGAAATCAAACGCAAGAAGGCGCTGGTCCTGGCGATCGCGCGACTCAACCAGGCCGAACGACTCGACCCGAAGCCGTCGCAATCGCTCTACGCCGACCGGGCGCGCTACCATGCCGCGCTCGGTCAGGCGACCGAGGCGGCGCGCGACCGAGCCCGGCGCGACCAGACCGAGGCCAGCACCGGGCGCGACTTCTACTTGCTCGGCACGGCGCTGCTGGTCGAGGGACAGGTCGATCGCGCCGAAAGTGCCTTGCTCAAGGCGATCGGACTCGACCCCAGGCGGTTCTGGGGCTGGTTCTCGCTGGGGCTCTGCCACTACGAGCAAGGCCGGTTCGCCGAATCGGCCGGCGACTTCGCCGTCTGTGCCGTGCTGGCCCCCAAGTTTACCTGGCCGTGGATGAACCGAGGTCTCGCGCTGGCCCGCGCCGGCCGCCTGATCGAGGCCCGCGAGGCGTATCACCGCGCGGTCGAGGCCGACCCCAAGAACACGATGGCACGCGTCGACCGGGCGTTGACGGCGCTCGAACTGGGCGACGCTCCGAGCGCCGTCGCAGACCTGGAAAAAGCCTTCGCCGACGGTGCCAAAGATCCCGCGACCCGCGCCGCGCTGGCCGAGGCACTGGCCCGCGCCGGCCGTCGCGACGAGGCCCTGGCACTGCTGAACGACCTGATCCAGGCCGACCCCGACGCGACGATCCCCCGGGTCGTCCGGGGGATGATCGTCCGGTCGACCGACCCGAAGCTCGCCGAGGACGACTTCCGCCACGTCCTGAGCCTGAACCCGCGCGACCCGGGAGCGAACCTGGGCCTGGCCCGGCTGAAGATGGCTAACAACCCCGACGCGGCGCTCGACCACGTCGACAACGCCCTGGCCGTCGACCCGCATCGAACCGAAGCCTTGGAGCTTCGAGCCTGGCTCCGAGGCAAGCTCGGCGACCCGCTCGCGGTCAACGACGTCGAGCGGCTGATCCTCACCCCGACACCGCACCGGCTCTACAACGCCGCCTGCTCGCTGGCTTTGCTCGCCGAGAAAAAACCCGACCCGGCACTGACCACGCGGGCGGTCGAACTCCTCGGCCGGGCACTCGAATCGGGTTTCCCCGTGGCCAAGGTCCGGGGCGATCCCGACCTCCGGTCGCTCCACGACAATCCACAGTTCCTGAAGTGGACGAAGTAAGTAATATGGAGGGTGGTGCCGAGCCTGGCAGGGTCCGCTGTGCGGACCATGGTTTCGACCTTCGCCCGACCACGGGGCAACGACCGGACCGTCGAAATTTGTGGATCGAAATCACGGTCCGCACAGCGGACCCTACAATTGTCCGACTACTTTGCAATCCTCCTCCGTCGTGTAACGCTACCCTCTTCCTTCGTCGGACCCGCCTGGTAAGCTCTTGGCCTGGGCATTATCACCTCACATGCCTTTCCCATCGAACCAGAGCGAGACTTCACCATGAGCATCTCGGACGGGAATGCGCCGGAAGATCCCCCGATGGTCGGACCGGTCGCGCCTTCGGTCGCCAGGGCTCCGTGGATCGGGGTGATGGCGGCCTGCCTGGTCGCTGGACTGGGCTCCTGGGGGATTGTCGAGGGGTTGCTCCAGCATTATTCGGCGGCGTTCGAACCGGTCTCGAAGCCGTATCCCTCGGCCGAGGATAACGTCCGGATCAATCGCGCCCGGATCGAAAGCGGGACGATTGCCTTTGGCGCGACCGGTGGGTTGCTCGGCCTGGTGGTCGGCCTGGCGGTGGGAGGTTCGCGGCGATCGATCGCGGCCGGGCTCCGGGCGGGAGCCGTCGGCTTGATCGTCGGCGCCGTGGTCGAGGCGGGGGCGGCCTGGCTGACGTTAACCGTCTTCTACAAAAATGGCGTCGACCCCGACGACATGCTCCAGACGTTGCTCTGTCACGAGTCGCTCTGGGTCGGGGTCGGGATCGCGATCGGTCTGGCGGCGGGCCTGGGGCAAGGTGGTCCGGGGCGATGGTGGCGAGCCTCGGTCGGTGGGCTGGCGGGAGCCGCGGTCGTGGCCGCCGCTTACGAGATCGCCGGAGCCCTGGTTTTTCCGACCCAAGGAATCCAGAATCCCATCGCCGACTCGCCGCTGACCCGGAGCATCGCCTGGCTGGCCATCCCGCTGGGCGCGGGACTGGGCACCGTCCTTGGCGGTCGCGACCCGAAACCGAGGCGAAAGCCAGAAACCGCCTGATCTACTGGCCGCGATCAGCTCAGGCCGCGAGGGCGTCGAACGTGGCCTCGTGGGCGGCGGCGGCGACGGCTCGCGGGCCGGGTCGGTCCTTCCCCTCGGCATAGGCGATCAGCAAGGCCAGGTCGGCAAGTTGATTCAGTCGTCGCGGAAGTCCGTCGGCGAACCGATGAAGTTCAGCCAGCGCGGTCGAATCGAAGATCGGTCCGGAGGCTCCCGCAGTCTCCAGTCGTCCTTCGACATAACGCGCCGACTCGGCCAGGCTCAGCGGCCCGAGCAAGCACCGAGCCGTCAGCCGGTCGACCAGGGCAGGGGGGAGTTTCAGGAGAACTTCGGGACCGCCCACCAGCAACAGCGAGAGGTCTGACGGCCCGTTGGTTGTGAAGTTGAGCAGGAGCCGGAGCGTCTCGAAGGTCGCCGGGTCGTCGATCAGGTGGGCCTCGTCGACGATCAAGAGGGGGCGCTCGTTCCGTCGGGCCGAGGCGGCGAGGACATCCCTCAGCCGCCGGATCGACGCCCCCAGGCCGGGCCGGGCCGCCGGTGGGGCTCCCAGTTCATCGCCCAGATAATCGACAAGGTCGGCCGAGGGCATCGCCGGGAACGTCAAATGTGCCGACGGACCGCCGAGGTCGCCGGCCAGGGCTCGGGCGAGCAAGGTCTTGCCGGTTCCGGGGGGACCGAACAGGAGCGCCGGCCCCTGACCATGTTCGAGCCCATAGCGGAGCCGGCGTCGAGCGGCGTCGCGACTGGGGAGCTCGACCTGATCGCCCGGATTGACCGGCTCACCAAACGGCCGGAGCCGGAGGCCGAAGTGCTCCTCATACATCGGCGAGCCTCCTGCTCGGATGGGGCCTTGGTCGAGTTCGAAGATGATGGGCGGAGCCCACCCTACGAAGGGCCGGTCGCTCAAACAAACGTCTCGGCCAAGCCGAGCAAGGGGATTCCGCCGTTTTCGAGGACCTGGCGGGCCTTGCGGACGACCTTGGGGCCGGTCAACGCTCGGTTCCGGACCAGAATCGCGGCGTCCATCGCTCGCGGCAGGGTCGGCGTGCTCAGACCGACAAAGAGCGGGCCACCGTCGACCAGAATCAGGTCGAAATCGCGACGGAGCCGGGCGAAGGTGGTCGCCCAGGCTGGTCCGGCGAGGAAATCGCGTGGGCGAGCGACCGGTGCCCGGAGCGGCAGGACCGTCAGATTGTCGTCGAGGGCTTCGACCAGGGCATCGGCCGCCGAGGCCCCCTCGTCGATCACGTCGTCGAGCCCGAGCCTTGGTCGTAAACCCAGGAGCCGGGCGAGCATCGGTCCCGCCAGGTCGGCGTCGACCAGCAACGTCCGGCCCGATCGTCGAGCGAGCGAGCGTGCCAGGGTCAGGACCAGGGTCGTCCGCCCCTCGGCCCGGTGGCAGCTCGTGAAGAAGAGGACTTTGAGCTGGCGGCGATCCCTGGCGAGAATCAAGGCGTCGGCCAGCCGGTCGAACCGCTCGCCATGCTCGCGTTCGAGAACCTTGATCGTCTGGGGCCATTCCAGCACCAGAGACGCCGAGGCCCCGACGGGTGACGCCGGGGCTTCGAGGTTGAAGTGCGGAGGAGGCGGTACGCTGGCCGGTTCGGTCGATGATCGTCGGGCATAGGCCCGAGCCAGAGCCTGGTCAATGTCCCCCATCGCTCGGCTCCTCAAGGTCGTCAACCGGAATCACGACGCCGGGCAAAATGACCGGGCCGCGCTCCTCTCGGTCGAACGTGGCGATCGGTTCCAGTGGAGAAAGCGAGACCGGGGCTTGAAGTTCAACAGCCGGGGCCGCGCTGGCCTGATGGTCAACGACCAGCTTGCCGGAGACCGGGAACGACCGACGATCACCGGCGAAGGTGGCCAGGGCCATCGACAGCGGCAGGACGATCAGCAAGGCATAGCCAACAATCCGCACTTCACGGCGGAGTCGGCGGCGGCGGACCCGACCCTTCGGGGTCCGGGTCGCCGGAGCAATATTCGGAATCGAGATCAGGACCGGCAGCGGCGCCGAGGATCGGCGGCGGGCCGGAGCAGTTCGAGGCTTGGGTTCGCAGGTCTGGATCATGGTAAAGCCCCCTCGTTCGCCGTCAGCGGCGCGACGGGTTGGCGGACAGTCAATAAGGGGCCGGCCAGTTCCGAGTCACCTTTCCGAGATCGCTCGGCGGCACGGACCACCCAGCTTTTCTAATCGACCAGGTCACTCGCGAAACTTGAACGGCCGTGACGAAAATTCCGAAACCGGAGACCCGGACGGTCGGGCAATTCGAAGGGGTTGCGTTTGGAAGTCCGAATCCGGGATCGGAGACGACGAACCCGACCCGGGCTTCGCCGTGTGAGTGGCGAAGGCCCGGGTCGGGGGGTGGGTGGAAAACATCGGGGTGAGCAAGGCAGTCAGACCCGCCGACTCAACGGTTGAAGAACCGGAAGAGACCACGGCGCGGCGAGGACGCGGACGAATCGGCCGGTCCGTTGGCTCCGTTGGCGAACATCGGGGCGCGACCGGCCTCGTAGCTCCCGACCGGACGCCAGGACGGCGGGGTGGACCGGGCGAACCGGCCGCCGACGCCGCCGTTGGCCAGGTCGATCGACCGGACGTTGGCTTCGGTGATATACGGGTTGTGACCGGCCCAACGGGTCTGGCTCACTTCGAGGAGGTTCAAGGGGCAGTACTGGGCCTCACCGCCGACCGAGATCCAGTCGGCCGTGTAGGGGTTGGTGACGTCGACCTTGCCGTCGAGCCCGTACACGAGGATGTAGGAGTACTTGTTAACCCGGGGCTTGGGATCTTCATTGTTGAGGTTCGAGCCCGAGTTGGCGTAAAGCTCGACGTCGAGACGGACCGAGCGCTCTCCCTTGCCGGGAACGGCGTGGAACGTCGCGATGTACTTGCCGATCCCGTGGTTCCAGACCTCGTTGACGGTTCCTCGGGGCGGGAAGGCCCGGAGGTTGCCGAGGAGGTTCTGCCGGTTGCCCCGAATATGCGTTTCGAGCATGTTGTGGAACTTGGGGGCGGAGGTGTCGGTGGCGTCGGGACCGGGCCGAGGGGGGCCGGCGGGAATCTCGTTGGCGTAGTCGCCGATCTGATGGTTGTAGTGGTTCTCGCCGAGTTCGGCCCACATCGACTTCAGTTCGTCCTGGGTGAAGCCTGACCCGGGAGCGGGGATCGGCTCGGCCAGCATGATCGAGGCCACGGCACCACCGAGGCAGTGGCCCGGCCAGCGCTGGATATCCTGGTTCTGGCTGTTGGCCGCTTCCCAGTTCCGGGCCGAGCTGTTGAAGAGCTGGTCGTACTTCAGCATCGGCGACGGGGTCGCATGCAAAACGAAGCTGCCCTTGTCATTAGGTGCCAGGGCCGTCAGGTCGTCATAGAGGTTGGGGAACCAGGTGATGGTGTCGCCCTGAGCAGGCGTGGTTTCGAGCAAGCCGTTGGGGCCGGCGCGAATGATGTCCTGGCCCGGCGCGATGTAGCCGCCAGGCGTGGCGACCATCTGGTCGTCGCCCATCGGCCGCATCGTGTCGACCCGACCGTTACCACCGGCCCAGGGCTCGTGAATCGCGTCGGCCTTGGTCGGCCAGTAATAGAAGTTCCAGGGCTGGCTCTTGCTCAGACCCACCTGCTCAAAGCTGGTTTCGACGGTGTAGGGAGCATCCTTCTCCGGGTTGGCGACCTTGAAACGAAACCAGCCTTGCTGGTCGTTGCCGACTTCCTGTCCATTCGTCCGGGTCTTGCCATCGGGGCCAACGATCTCCTCGATCGTGCCGGATGACGTCTTGATGGCCAGGGTGCCGCCGAAGCAGGTCGGAACATACACTCCGAAATACCGCTCACCAACCTGGCCCGTCAGCGAGCCGCCGAGAGGGACGTGCTTGACCTCCTCGCCGGCTCTTGCCGCCAGAGCCATCGTCGCCGCCATGGCAACGATCGCGGCCCCGACCACCGCGCTAACGAGCCTGATGCCGATACGCATGCTGCCTCCCGATAACCGATAGAATTTCACCCACCACGCCCATCGCCCCAGCCGGAACCTCTACGGTCCGGACAGGCGGGACTCATCCCTGTTGGATACCCCCCAATGGTTCGGCAAGTCGCCGTACCCGGGTCGATCGAAAACGGCGACTGTTCTTAGCCATCCTGCGGTAACACGCCATATCCCCTAAAATCCGCCAATGTCGTCAATCCTCGATTTTCTCAACGGAAGTCAGCGCCGGGGCCTCGGATGCCGATGATACCCACTGGCCACCCCTGGGGTGGAGCCGTTGTTCGGCCATGATGGTCGTTCAAATGCTTCCACCGCCGTCCCGAGGCCAACGTGAGACGGGTTCTCGTTGCAAGTCGGGGTCCGTTGCCCACGGCCTTGCATTCTACACAAGAC
>JAJYCH010000747.1 GCA_021778575.1 Planctomycetota bacterium | reverse complement strand
CCTCCTCGACTTCCTCCTCTTCTGTCTCCCGAACTACCGCAGGGAGAACAGGGCCTACCTCACGATCGCGATCGGCTGCACCGGGGGCCGTCACCGTTCCGTCTACATCGCCGAACGCCTCGGTCATGACCTGACCGCGGCCGGCTACAACATCCAGACCGTCGGCAGCTCGACGTTGAACGCCAACCCGAACGTACCGGCCGCAGCCGCCGCTCAGGAGGGGCATGTCGGTTACCTGATCGCCGGGACGGGGGTTTACTCGACGTTCTCGCTCAATGGCGCGAATATCGACCAGTGGCTCGCGCCGGGCAACGGGGTGAACCCGAACCTGGTCCTGCTGGAGATCGGCACCAATGAGATCCAGGGGAACTATCATGTGCAGTCGGCACCTTACGAGCTGGCCGCGCTGGTGACGCATATCCTCGAACTCCGGCCCAATGCCGAGGTTCTGGTCTCGACGATCAGCCCGCTGGCCAATGCCGCGCTCAATGCGGAAGTCAACACTTATAACAAGGCTCTGAGCGGGCCGAACGGGATCATCGCCCAGCTTCAGGCTCAGGGCGAGAACGTCCAACTGGTCAACGCCGGCGGCTCGCTGACGGTGGCCGATCTTTCGCCCGACGGAATCCACCCGACGGCGGCGGGCTACACCTCGCTCGGCCACGCCTGGGCCACGGCGGTCGAGCAGGCGCTCTCGAACCCGAGGCCCGCGCCGGAACCATCGACGTTCGTCCTCTTCGGTGCGGGCTTGCTCGGACTCGTGCCGCTCGCCCGCGCTCGAGCCAGGGCCAGGGCCGCCTCGACGGACTGAGGCAACAGCGGCTCCGGAAAGTCGTGAGCGGGCGCGAACCTCGGGGCAGAGAATCGACTCCGGTTCCGGTCGCCTGGGCAATCATCCCTCTTTCGGGGATGGTTGCTTTTCTTCTATGCTGATGGTTCGTGGTCCTGTTCGCCAGGAATCTCGATCGGTTCACGACCTGCGCGGTCGGAAAGGATGGGTCTTGATGGGTGATACCTCCGACGACTCGGAATCCGAGCCCGACGCCTCGTCTGATGACGGTCCTCCACCTCGCGTTTTGACTGGTCTGACTCGTTTGTTGGTCCTGTCGGTCGTCTCGACCGTCGTTGGAGTCCTCCCCTGCCCGGCTCTCGCCGATGCTCTCGACCGCGTCAAGGCCACCCATCGGCTCTCGTTCGGAGCTGATGAGGAAGGGGGCGCCCCTTATTTCTTCAAGGATCAAGCGGACCATCGGATCGGCTTCGAGGCCGACCTGATGAACAAGGTCGCCCGATCGCTGGGTGCCGAGCCCGACTTCCACCAGGGGCAATGGGAATACCTGCTCCAGGTTCTCGGCCGGGGCGAAGTCGACACCGTGGTCAACGGTTATGAGCTGACTGCGGCCCGGTCGCGCGACTATCTCGCCAGCCGCCCCTATTACGTCTATCAACTTCAGTTGATGGCCCGTCGCGACGGTCCGGTCCGGTCGTGGGCCGACTTTGAACTGCCACGCCCCGGCGGCGGCCCGTGGAAGGTCGGCGTCATGGGGATGTCGGCCGCCGACACGTTCGCCCAGAAGCACCAGGGGAGCAACCTCCGGATCTTCGTCTTCGACGGCGCGACCAACGCCATGCGAGCCGTCCGGAACGGCCAGATCGACGCCACGCTTCAGGACTTGCCCGCCGCTCGCCACTACATCAAGTCGCCCGAGTTCCAGACCGGCCTGGCGCTCGTCGGTCCCCCTGAAGGATGTGGATACTATGTGATCTACACCCGCAAGGAAGAAACCCGGCTCCGCGACGCGATCGACCGCGAGCTGGGCAAGCTGATCGAGTCGGGCGAGATCGAGGCGATCTACCGCAAATACGACATCTGGAACGACGCCCAGTTGACCCTGAAATCCTCGGCGAGGCCATCCGAAGGGCCGATCGCCGACCGTCGGCCGCTGTTTGACCTGGCGCTACTCCGGCGGTTCGGGCCGAGCCTCTTGCTCGCCGCCCTCACGACCATCGTCCTGTCGTGCACGGCGATGCCGCTGGCAATGGTCATGGGCCTGACGATCGCGATCGGCCGGATTTATGGCCCCTCGCCGCTGTCACGAATCCTGGGCGGATATGTCGAGCTGGTCCGGGGAACTCCGCTGATCATCCAGCTTTACGTGCTCTTTTACATGTTGCCCGAGGTCGGGATTGCCTTGACGCCGTGGACAGCGGGGGTGCTTGGCCTGGCGATCAATTATTCCGCCTACGAGGCCGAGATTTACCGGGCGGGGCTCCAAGCGATCCCGAAAGGGCAGATGGAAGCGGCCCTGGCGCTGGGGATGTCCCCTGCCCTGGCGATCCGCCGGGTGATCGTGCCGCAGGCGCTCCGGATCGTGATCCCGCCGGTGACCAGCGACTTCATCGCGCTGTTCAAGGATACCTCGGTCTGCTCGGTCATCACCCTGACCGAACTGACCAAGCAATATTCGATTCTGTTTAACAGTCAAGGAGGAGTGGTCGAGTTCGGCCTGGCGACCGCCGCGCTCTACATGGCGATGAGCCTGCCGCTGTCGTGGTTCTCGCGCTGGGTCGAGCGGCGGATTGACGCCGGGCCGAGGAAAGGGGGACAGCGATGATCGACGTCAAAGGGCTGGTCAAGCGTCATGGCGATCTGGAGGTTCTCCGAGGGCTCGACCTTCAGGTGGCTCGGGGCGAGGTCGCGGTCATCATCGGCCCGTCTGGCGGCGGCAAGAGCACGTTTCTGCGCTGTTTGAATGGCCTGGAAACGTTCCAGTCGGGAACGGTGACGGTGGACGGCTGGCCGATCGGCGCGGACGTCGCGAACGCCGAGCGGACCCGGAACCTCCGCAAGGTCTGCCGGACGGTCGGCATGGTCTTTCAAGGATTTAATCTGTTTCCGCATCGCTCGGTTCTCGATAATATTACCGAAGGACCGAGATACGTGCTGGGTCTGGAACGTTGCGTCGCGGAGGATCGGGCGCGGAAGTTGCTCGACCGAGTGGGGTGGATTGACAAGCTCGACGCCCGCCCTCGTGAACTTTCCGGAGGCCATCAACAGCGAGTGGCGAGCGCCCG
>JAJYCH010000746.1 GCA_021778575.1 Planctomycetota bacterium | reverse complement strand
GAGAGGCCGGTAGACGGGTCGGGGAGATCCCCGCCGCCAGGCACCGAGAGTCAAATCGGCCATCACGATTTCGAGGCCTTCCGTCGATCCATCATCCGACGCAGGATATCGTTGGCGGCATCGCTCGAATCCTTCTGAGGACCCTTGGCCGCGGGCACCGGTCCCGCTTCAGGCTTCTTCTTGACGTAGAACGGGTTCGATTCGTCGATCATGTCGTCGGGGAGTTCGTCCGCTTCGGCGGCGAGGGTCTTCGAAAGATCCTCGATTCCGTCGTCGACTTCTTCCTCTTCCTCGAACCGCTCGATTCCGTCTTCTTCCTCAACCTCGGGTTCCGGTTCCGGTTCGGGTTCCGGTACGACCTTGGCAACCGGTGCCGGGACGGGGGCCGGGGTGGCCGGAATCTGCTTCGAATCCGGCTTGTCCTTCAATTTGAGCGATTCGATCGTGATCGTATCGCCACCATAGACGCCGGACGGACGATCGGGCGGCTCCTTCGAGGAGTCGGAGACCAGCCAGGAACCGATGTCGTCATGACTGAGATCGTCGAGTGATCCCGTCTTCTTGACCGGAGCCGGAGCCGACGAGGCCGCCGCGACCGGAGCCCCTTCGATCGAGACCGCGAAGGTCAGCGGTCCGATCTTGACCAGATCGCCGTTTTTCAGGCGAAGCGGGTCGTGCGCGCTCAGTTTCTTGCCGTTGACCTCGGTTCCGTTACGACTCCCGAGATCTTGAAGAAACAGTGCGTCCGAGGTTAACTCGAACATCGCATGCTCGCGACTGATCTGGTCGTTGTTGGGCCGGAGTTGGCAGCCTTCGCCTCGACCGATCTTGAACTGCGGGATCGCCAGCGGAATCGTCTTCCCCTCTGGCTTGCCCTGTACGACAACCAACTGTGCTTTCATGAGGAGCGTCCCGACCTCTAGGGTCATCAGCGATTGTTAATCGAGGGACTACGTCGAGCGGCGAGGATGCCGTCGAACCGCGAATAACGAATTGAAGGAGACCGGCGGAACTTCGATCAAGCAACGAGCGGGGAGGGATAACAAATTCGCTTCTGGCCGGAGTTCGAGTATAGCTGCTATCATAATCATCCCAACGGTCTGGGGGAAGGACCGAATCTGGGCGAATCAAAAAAACCGGAAAGTATTGTCAACAAACCCAATCCTGTCACAAGAAAACTCAGCGTCGAGTGGTCCAGCCGGCAGACTCGTACACGGTTTCGCGGAGTCGTTGGGCCGTTTGATGCTCGTCGGGCCGGATCTCATCCGGGATCGTCGCGACCCCGATCGCGGTCGCGAGAGCGGATTGTAGCGTCTCGACCCAGTCGGCGTCCGATCGAGTCACCGGGGCCAGGTCCGTCAACCCGGGGAGTTCCGGGGTGGTCTTCGACCGACTGAGCAAGAGCGATCCATGTTGCAGGATTGCACCAGAACGTCGGCGTTGGGCACTTCCGACCAGCTTGACGCTCCGGAAAACAACGTCCTCCTCATCGCGATCGCAGAAACAGAGAAAGGGCCGCGACCGAGACATCAGTTCTTCGTCGTACTCGATCATACCGCGACGAGACGCGGGAATCCCGAGAATCTGAAGTTGATCGATGATCGCCTGGTGGATTGCCTGATAAAGGGCGCGGCTGGGTCGGGCAAACGGATGGTGGCCGGGAACGACGACTGCGTAGGTCAACTCCCGATCATGCCAGAGCGCGCCGCCTCCGGTCGGACGTCGGACAACCGGAACCGTGGCCCAGCGAGGGTCAGTCTCGATCTCGGCCACTTTCTGGAAATAGCCAAGACTCAGCGTCGGAGTCGTCCATTCGTAGGTTCTCACGACGGTCATCGACGGGTCGAACGCCACGGATTCCAGCAAGGCCTCGTCCATTGCCATGTTTGCCGGACCGTCTCCCGAGAGATGCGGTAAGACCCGGCAGACCATGCCCATGGAGGACGCATCAAGCGGGCTGGCGGTCGAGTTTCTCCTGTCGAGCGACATCATGACAATCTCTTCTTTCGGCATTCCTGAACGAGGAATTCAGCAGATCGGGGCTGGTCGATGGATCGAGCGTGTTCGCCGTCCCGAACTCACGCGGGGACATCGCGGGAAACATCGAACCGATTGAAGGCGAGTCCGACCACGGGCAGCGTTGCCAGTGCCACCCCGACCATCACGATCCAGGCCGCCACCACCGCGACCGTCGCGTGATGCCCGAGCAAGAAATAGACAGCCAGACCGATTCCCGCCGCCAGCCCGCCGCCAACAGCCAGCCCGATCCCCTTGGCGAACATGAACAGGACCTGACGACCGACTGCCATGACGTCGAACGAACCGGCGACCACTCGTGAAGGAAACCAGAGGAACAACAGGTTTTCCACCGCATAGAACAGGAAGTTCACCGGCAAGAGAAAGGCCAGGAACGAGCCGCTGACGAGGTCGAACCGGCCGAACCCGGCGATGACCACGCCCATCGCGATGGCCTGAGCGGCCGTCGCCAGCAGGGTTGGGGTCAGGAGTTGTCCCAGGGCCAGACGATCGGAGCGGATCGGCAGGACCTTCAACTCCTCCATCAGGTCGATATCGCCCCGAAAATCGTAGGGCATCAGGAAGCTGAGAATGATCGAGAGCCAGGCGATCATGCCCATGCAGACATACGAAATCGACTCGGCCTTGGCGGCGTCGGCCTTGGGAATCACGATCAGCATCACGATCGGCATGGAGGCGAGCATCAGGACAACGCCGGCGAGTCGGCCCGGATCGCCGAGAGCGCCGGTCATTTGCCGCCAGAAGTTCGGACCAACACCGCCCCACCAGGGCGGTTCGGGGGGTCGGAACCGGAACCGTCCCATTTTCCGGGTTCCCGACGAGCGGATTCCGCCGCCTCCGCCCCCGAGTCGCTGGAGTTTGGCGAACCGCCGGGCACTGGAAACCGACGCCACTTCGAGATAACTGGCATCCAGCGCGAAGACCAGTCCGATCAGGACCGGCTGGTGGACCAGATAGATCGCCAGCGTGTGCTGGCCGGGCCAGGCGAGGCGGCGCAGCAGCGGCGTCTCGACAGGCCAGTGGCGCAACTTCTCCCACAG
>JAJYCH010000745.1 GCA_021778575.1 Planctomycetota bacterium | reverse complement strand
CGCCTGGGCGTCGGCGGGGTTGTTGATGTTTGCCAGGAGTTCGAGCTGCGCGCCATCGGAACTCTCGGCCGGTAGATCGCGGTTGAGGACGAGCCGGTCCTTCAGGTCGAAGAACTCGCGCTGCATCTTGCGATAGGCCGAGGTGGTCTCGGAGTCGGGCCGGACCAGGACGAGCCCTTCGCGGCCGTCGACGATGATCGGGTCGCCGGAACGAACCTCGGACGTGATCCCGATGACACCCGAGACGGCGGGGATTCCTCGGCTCCGGGCCAGGATCGCGGCGTGGCTGGTTCCGCCGCCGGTCTCGGTGACGATCCCGGCGATCGGCAGGTTACCGAGGCTCATGGCCTGGCTCGGCAGGATCTCGTGCGCCACCAGAATCACCGGATCTTCACCATCGATCCCCGCGGCGATGTGCGGAGCGTGGCCGGGCGGACTGACGGTCAGGTGCGAGCCGATCCGCGAGACCACGTCGCGGAGGTCGGCCACTCGCTCCTTGAAATAATCCTGCTCGATCCGGGCGAAGCTGGCGGCGTATCCCTGGAGAACCTCCTGAACGGCCGAAAGCGCGGTCAGCCGCTTCAGCTCGATCAAGGCCCGGACCTTCGAGAGCATGGCCTGATCGTTGACGATTTGCAGGTGCGAACGGAAAATCTCGGCCTCGGCCGGTCCAAGCTGCTCGCCCACTTTCTGGACGATCGCTTCGAGCTCGGTCGCCGACGTCGCCACGGCGACTTCAAAGCGTTCCACCTCGGCGGCGACCAGGTCGGTCTCGCCGAGCATCTGGGGCTCGGACGGACCGAAGACCGAGTCGACCCGATAGGCCACTCCAACCACCACACCGGGGCTGACCGCGACGCCTTTGTGCATAAGAGCCTTACTCTAGCAAGATCGAGCGGTCGATGACACCGAGGACCGGAAGTTGATCCGGAATCGGGGCGAAGATCGGCTCCAGTCCCTCCCGGATCAACAATCCGAAAGCAATTCCGATGCCCAGCTCGAATCACGGAGCATCCCGAGGCACGTTCTCGGTTGTCATCGGCGAACCGGGAACGCCCGGCGGTCGTCCCCATCGTCCCAGTGCCAGGAGCAAGGCCGCCGAGGTCCAGTAGGCCGCCGCCCAGTGGTACGGAGTTTGCAACCGGGTCGCCTCGTATCGATGCAGATTGACGAGTTCGGCGACGGTCTGGTTGGGCAGGGCGATCGGGGTGTTCGAGAGCGGCGAGTGGATCACCCCGAACAACGAGCAAACTCCCGCCAGAACCAGAGCCACGACGGCCGGCTTGATCCGTCCATCGATCAGGAACGTCAGGATCGAGCCCCAGAGCAAGCTGGTCACGATAAAACCGCCTGAGAGCACCGCGAGCGTCTGGACGTAACGCTGCGAGTCGGCCGAGAGTTGTTCAAACGGCTTGAGGTCGCCGT
Organism: Planctomycetota bacterium; assembly: GCA_021778575.1. Classification (GTDB taxonomy): domain Bacteria; phylum Planctomycetota; class Planctomycetia; order Isosphaerales; family Isosphaeraceae; genus Tundrisphaera. The sequence goes on along the minus strand of JAJYCH010000745.1, from coordinate 1,654 downwards.
TACCGGTCAATCGGCCGACCACCAGCGCCGCCAGATAGGCCAGCGCCGGCACGCAGGACAGCGCGACGGCCGGATAATGCTTGATCGGCGTCGCCTGGAACGATTGCGACGTGATCTCCAGGCCGACGAAGATCAGGATCGGGAAGACGACCGATTTCGGCAACAGATAAAAGATCCAGTCGAAGTAGCCAAAGACGCCCGCCCCGCCAATGAACAGGGCTGTCGCCAGGGTGTAGGCGGCACCGGCTCCCATCGCCTTGTACGCCGGATGGCCGATGTAAGGGGTCGACTGGATCACGCCGCCGAACAGGCCGCCGACAATCGTGGCGAACCCTTCGGCGGCGATGATCTGGCCGGTCGAATATTCGTCGCCGACCGACGCCGCGCTCTCGGTGCAGTCGATCCCGCCGACGATCGTTCCCAGGGCCAGCGGGATCGCGACCGGCAGATAGCCCACGCTCATCCGCCAGGTCGCCAGGAACCACTGATACCACTCAGCCATCGGCATCGGCAGGATGGCCCGGAACGCGGTCGAGGGCTGCACCCCTTCACCGCCGCCGAGGCCCGGCCCGAGCTTCGCCAGGTGCATCCCGTAATAAATCAAACAGCCGACGACCACCGCCACCAAGGCCCCCGGGATGTTTCGGGGCAGGGTCCAGCGAGCGGTCAAGGTCACCAGGATCACCGCCAGCGCCGTCATTCCGGCCACGGGCGTCGAGGCAATGTCGAGCAGCGGCAAGAAGCTGATCAGCACCAGCGCGATCGCCGTGAGCGAGCCCAGCAGACCGGCCCGGGGGATCATCCGCCGGATCATCCCGCTGAAGAACGAACAAAGCAGCTTGAAGATCCCCGAGGCCAGGATCATGCTGATCCCGATGAACCAGGCTTCCTTCGCCGCCTGATCGGCATCGAGCCCCCGGCCTTTGGCCGCCAGGAACGCCGGGCCGAGGATCAACAGCACCGACCCGAACGTGCTCGGCGTATCCAGGCCCAGCGGCATCGCCGTGACGTCCGATCGACGGGTCTTCCGGGCCAGCATGAACGCCATCATCGTGAAGATCAGGTCGCCCACCAGGACGCCGACGGCGGTTCCGGGGATCATCCGGCTGAGGACGAACTCGCCGGGAAATCCGAAGCTGACCAGCAGTCCGGTCATCAGGATCATGTCGCCGATATTGTCGAGCATCAGGCCGAAGAAGGCGTTCACGTCGCCGCGACGGGCCCAGGCATAACCGGGCCGGACCAGGGGCGCGGGCGGGTCGATAATGGCGGACAAAGCGGCTCGCTCCCAAAAGAATGGACGGTTCGCGGACCGACGGAAGGAGAGCCGATTCGGTCGGGATTCGGACCCGCGGATTCGATCGGCCGATCGTCGGACAAAATCGGCCTGAATGCAAGCCGGTCGTCGAACGATCCACGAGCTTTCCGCCGCTGAGGGTTCACCCGCATTTTCTGGTTGTGGTCTCTGACAGATTGTTTCTCTGGAGTGCGAGAGCTTGCTCTCGCTCTGCTTCGTGGAGCTTGCTCCACGGTTCTGATCCGGAATCCGTTGGCCGGGTCACTCGGGCTCGGAGCAAGCTCCGGTCGCCAGAGCGAGAGCAAGCTCTCGCACTCCAGAAAAGGCTTCGTCGGCAATTTCCAGGGGCAGGGTCGA
>JAJYCH010000744.1 GCA_021778575.1 Planctomycetota bacterium | reverse complement strand
GACCTCATCGGGGCGGTAGTCGCCCCCTTTGACGAGGACGTCGGGACGGATCGCCTCGATCAGTGACAGCGGCGTCTCCTCGTCGAAGACCGTGACCACGTCGACCGACTCCAGCGCCGCGAGCAGCTCGGCCCGGGCATCCTCGCTGTTCAACGGGCGGGTCGGTCCTTTGAGCCGGCGGACGCTGGCGTCGGAGTTGAGACCGACAACGAGGACGTCGCCAAGGTCGGACGCCTGGCGGAGGAGCCGGGCATGGCCGACGTGGAGCAGGTCGAAGCAGCCGTTGGTGAAGACGATTTTTTGCCCGGCGTCGCGCCGTCGAGCGACCTCGGCGACCAGGTTTTCGCCCTGTAGCTGCTTGCCGCGTTCCGAGGTCTGGTGCTCGATCAGGTCGCGGAGGATCTCCTGACGCGAGAGCAGGGCGACGCCGATTTTCTCGACTTCCAGCCCACCGGCGACGTTGCCGAGTGCTCCGGCCTCGTCATAATCCGCTCCGGCGGCCAGGCAGAGACCGACGATCGAGAGGACCATGTCCCCCGCGCCGGTGATGTCGTAAACCTGGCGGGGGCGGGTCGGAATCAGCTCGGACCGGCCATCCGCTCGGACCAGGGCCATCCCATCGCGGTCGAGCGTCACCAGGATCGCGTCCATCTGGAGCTGATCCACCAGCGTCCGGCCGACTTCCAGAGCTTCCTCGGGCGTCCGGATCTGCGTACCGCTGGCCAATCCGGCTTCCAGGCGGTTGGGAGTCATGCAGTGGACGCCGGTGTATCGCGTATAGTCGCGACCACGGATCGGGTCGGCGACGACCCGGACGTTTTGCTCGCGGCAGGCGCGGATCAGGGCTTTCAGAAGGGTCGGCGTGCAGACTCCTTTGTCGTAGTCCGAGATCAGGACAAGGTCAGAGTCGGCCACGGCCTCGGGGAGCCGGCGGATCAACTCGGCCTCGATCGCGGCGGGAATCGGGTCGCGCGTCTCGTAATCGACGCGAATCATCTGCTGCGGGTGACGATCCTGCGCCCGGCCGATGTAGCGTTCCTTGAGCGTGGTCGGTCGGTCGGGCAGGGGGACGACGTCCCGGTGGTCGATTGACAGGTCGGCGAGCATCTGGCGGACGTGCATAGCCTCGGGATCGTGGCCAACGCCGCCAACCAGTCGGACCCTGGCTCCCAGCGTCGCGAGCATCGTGGCGACGCTCGAAGCTCCACCAAGCCGGTGCTCGCGAGCATCCGCGCGGAGCAGGGGGACGGGGGCCTCCTGACTGATCCGCTCGGCGTCGCCCCAGATATAGCGGTCGAGGATCAGGTCGCCGACGACCAGCAGCCGAGGGTGACCGAGCGACTGAACGCGCCTAATGAGGTCGAAAGCCATGCTCGCGGTCCTCCTTGACCGCTGGAAGCCCACAACGGGCCGAGTTTGCCGGATCAAGGTCATGCTAACGATCTGGTCAAACCCGTCAACCCCGACCCACGGGGCTCTTTCATTCTCGTTTTGGTCTTGACACGATTTCCAAGGTCTTTTCAGGGTCGCAGACATAGTGTCGCGTGGCCTGACGCTTGCGCGGATCAGGAAGCCCTTCAAGGAGTTCGATCAAGGAGAGCGGGGCATCCATGCCGCAGTCCTGATTGGAAGGCGGGGTGATGAAATCGACCAAGGCGGATGAATATAAACGAGTATGCGGTATCAAGCTTGGTCAGAACGAAACCGCTCTGACCGCCGCCAGGGACTCGGTAAGATTCCTCTGATCCTGACGTCGCCATCGATCACGCTGACGTCCAGGTCCGCGAGCCTTGGAACCTCCGCCATCAGTGAGAATCCGCTTCCCCGAACCGGCGAGAACCCATGCGATCCACCCTCGACCAGCGGAGCGACGAAGACGTCCACTTCGTCCACCTGCCCCGCGTCGAGAAACGACCCGACCACGGCACCGCCCCCTTCGACCAGCAGATTCGTCAGGCCTCGACGACCGAGCTCCTCCAGAAGTCCGAGAATTGGCACCGGACCATCGCCGGGGAAGCGGAGGATCTCACAGCCAAGTGCTTCCAGACTAACGATCCGTTCGCGAGGCGCTCGATCCGTCACCGCCAGCCAGACGGGGATAGCACGGGCCGTGGTCGCCAGTCGACCGTTGATCGGCAAGCGAGCCTGACTATCGAGAATCACCCGGGCCGCAGTTCGAGGACCGGGTGGCCGGGCGTCGAGCATCGGGTCGTCCGCCAGAACCGTGCCAATTCCCGCCACGATGGCATCCATTCGCCCCCGGGTCTCGTGGACCAGGGCTCGGGATCGCGAACCCGAGATCCAGCGGCTATCGCCGGTCGTCGTGGCGGTCCTGCCGTCCAGTGTCATGGCCCATTTGGACCTGACGTAGGGAAGTCCGGTGGCCAACCGCTTGAGATACGGGGCGTTGATCCGCCGGGCCTCCTCGGCGAGAATCCCGAATTCGATCGGAACCCCTTCGGCCCTCAGTCGCGCGGCCCCGTCGCCGTTGACCTTCGGGAACGGGTCGCGAATGGCGGCCACGACCCGCGCGATGCCACACTGGAGGATGGCCGACGTACAAGGGGGGGTCTTCCCCTGATGGCAGCACGGTTCGAGGGTGACGTAGAGAGTCGCCCCCCGAGCCTGGTCTCCAGCTCGTTGCAGGGCGAAAACCTCGGCGTGAGGTCCGCCGAATCGTTCGTGATGCCCGGTTCCGACCAGCTCACCGTCCCGGACGACGACGGCTCCCACCAGCGGGTTCGGCTCGACGGCTCCGCGCCCTCGTTCCGCCTCGGCCAGGGCTCGGGCCATCCAGAAGCGATCACGATCGGCCGACATCGCTGAACCTCAGATCGGCCCGGACGAGCCCTGTCGTTTGGGAGCGGGCCGGGGAGTCCCGGGAACCGTGGCGGTCTTTTCGCGAGCCGGCTTCCAGTCGGCGTTGATCTCTCCCGCGTCGGTGAAAATCAGCCGGTAGAGGATCGTCAGGTAATTCAGAGCATCGTCGGCCGAGAGCGGGTCGATCATCGCGTGAAACCAGCTCGGGCAAAAGTTGGAGAACTTTTCCATGTGCTCTTGTGAGACCGGCTTTGGCTTGTGCGCGG
>JAJYCH010000743.1 GCA_021778575.1 Planctomycetota bacterium | reverse complement strand
CTTGAATCCAAGGGACGGCCCTCCTACATCGTTGGCGAGTACCGGTCCAGCTATGCGACGCCGGTCGTCGTCGAGCGGCATCAAGCCGGCCTGGAAGAGGGGTTCGAGAACTATCGAGGGGTTGACAAGACATGATCGCCCGCTGGTCCGACGGGATCGCCGACGACAATATGGCCGAGGACATCCTGGTCGAACTTGGCAGCTTGATTCACAAGCACCCCTGGTGGAAGGCCAGAGCCAGTTTGACGCTCGCGCTGCTCGACCGGATGGGGGTTCGCCCGCCCGGACGAATCCTCGACGCCGGCTGCGGCTGGGGCACCACCCTGGAATGGCTGGAACGCAAGGGCTACAAGGTCACCGGTGCCGACATCTCGCGAAGGGCCCTCCAGGAATTGGACAAGCCCGGTCGAGAGTTGGTCGAGGTCGACCTGACCAAGCCACTCCCTGAGGGGATTGAACTTTTTGACGCCGTGTTAGCCCTGGACGTGCTCGAGCACCTCGACGACGACCACGCGGCCGTCGCCCGCCTCGGCGAGTTGGCCAAGCCCGGAGGACTGGTCGTTGTGAGCGTCCCCGCCCTACCCGACCTCTATACCGAGTTCGACAAGATCCAGGGCCACCGTTGCCGCTATCTCCCCGAAGTCCTCCGGGCCGCCTTTCAGGGGACCGGGCTCGACGTCGAACGGGTCTTCTGGTGGGGCTCGTGGATGGTCCCCATGCTGAGACGGTCCAGACGGAAGCCTCGCTCGAAGCCCGGAGAGTCGATCGCCGAGACATACCGGCGCTATCTGAGCGTGCCGCCCTGGCCTGGTCCCTTGCTCCTCCAGGCTGCCTTCGCCCTGGAACAAAGCCGGACGCTCGACGGGAAATTGACCATCGGAACCTCGTTATTCGCCGTTGCTCGACGGCCCGTCTGAACCGTCCCTTGGAGATCCGCCCTGTGATGAGCATTCACGCCGTCGACCCCACCCCGCGGTACCATGATCCCGGGCTATAACGCGGCCCAGTCGGAGCGAATCCGGTTGAGCTCACTCCAGAACCAGGTACTCCGGGAGTCGAACCAGCACGATCTGAACGCCGGGTTCCTGGTGCAGCACTCCGGGGCGACGACCGGAGCGCTCGCCGTCGGCCAGGCCCAGCAGGACCAACTACGTCAGCAGATGGGTCAGCAGGGGCTCGACCCCAACGCCGCACCGCAGCGGGCGGCACTGGCCCAGGCGAACCCGATGTCGCCCCAGAATGACATGACACTCGGTCAGGGGCTGGCGGCCGGCGCCCGGCGGCTGCCGAGGATGCTCGCCGGCGGTGTCGCGCTGCCATACGCGGCGGGTGCCCACTCGATCCGGGCCGGTCGCGACCGGAGGAACAGCCGCGAATCTTGCCCACTATTTGCCCACCGGAGGGGATGGGCAAGGTCGGAGCCTGACGGCTCCGGGCGGGATCACCGGATCATCATCAAGGGAGGCGAATTCGTTGGGCGAGTCGCAAACCCTTGATGACGCCGGTGTTAGTCGTCTCGTGACGGCTACAGACGGGACTTTAGCGGAGAGGGGGGGATTCGAACCCCCGATACCGCTTTCGCAGTATAACGGTTTAGCAAACCGTCGCTTTCGACCACTCAGCCACCTCTCCGGGGTGGAGTGAGGACGGCGGCTTGCCGCTCACTTTTCGGTCAGGGGTGAACGTACCAAACCATCAGGGGGGTCGTCAACAGGTTTCGGGTCTGAGTTCATCAGTTCAGGCCAGGATCTCGTGGACGACCTGGCCGTGGACGTCTGTCAGGCGGAAATCGCGGCCGGCGTAGCGGTAGGTGAAGGTTTCGTGGTTGAAGCCGAGGAGGTGGAGGATCGTGGCGTGGAGGTCGTGGACGTGGACTTTTTTCTCCACGGCCTGGAAGCCGAACTCGTCGGTGGCTCCGTGGACGTGGCCTCGCTTGACTCCGCCGCCGGCCAGCCACATCGTGAAACCGTAATGGTTGTGGTCGCGGCCGTTCATCTTGCCCTGGTTGGAGCCGGGAGTCGGGAGCTCGACGGTCGGAGTCCGGCCGAACTCGCCTCCCCAGATGACCAGGGTGTCGTCGAGCATCCCGGTTCGCTTCAGGTCCTTCAGGAGCGCCGCGATCGGGCGATCGCATTGCCCGGCGAGGTTCTTGTGGGCGTCTTCGATATCGTCGTGGCTGTCCCAGGGCTGGCCGGCGCCGTGGTAGACCTGGACGTAGCGGACCCCTCGTTCCAGGAGCCGACGGGCGACCAGAAGCTGTCGGGCCTGAACGCCTGGGCCGTAGAGGTCGCGGACTTCCTTGGATTCCTTGGAGACGTCGAAGGCGTCGCCGGCCTCGGACTGCATCCGGAAGGCCAGCTCGAACGACTGGATCCGGGCTTCGAGCGCGGCTTCGGACTGGCGGCGCTCCAGATGCTCCTTGTTGAGCTGCATCAGGAGGTCGAGCTGGGCTCGCTGGGCGTCGAGTTTGATTCGTTTATTTTTGATATGTTCGATCAGCTTTTCGATCTCGGTGTGCTGGCTGTTGACGTAGGTTCCCTGATAGATCCCGGGCAAGAAGGCGGATTGCCAGTTCTGCGCCTCGGAGATCGGCATCCCGCCGGGGCAGAGAACCACGAAGCCGGGCAGGTTCTGGTTCTCCGAACCCAGTCCGTAGAGCAGCCACGAGCCCATGCTGGGGCGGGCCTGGCGGGCCTCACCGCAGTTCATCAGCATCAACGATGGCTCATGATTGGGGACATCGGCGTGCATCGACCGGATGACGCAGATATCATCGATACATTCGCCGACGTTGGCGAAGAGGTCGCTGACCTCGATCCCGCTTTGACCGTATTTCTTGAACGCGAACGGCGAGGCCATTGCCGCGCCGGTTTTGCGCTCGGTCCGGAGATCGAGCGGAATCGCCTTGCCGTTGTACTCGGCGAGCGCGGGCTTGGGGTCGAAGGTGTCGACCTGCGACGGCCCGCCGTTCATGAACAGGTGAATGACTCGTTTGGCCTTGGGGGCGAACTGGGGGGGCTTGGGTCCGAGCGACGAGGTGAACCCCCTGGTCGGAGCGGCTCCGTCGGCCCCGAAACTGGGGGTGGTCAACCCC
>JAJYCH010000742.1:615-3102 GCA_021778575.1 Planctomycetota bacterium | reverse complement strand
AGGTGACGATCGGACCGAGGCCCGAGGTGTCGAACGGGTCGGGGCCGATACGATCGATCGAGAGATCCCAGGGGCCGATCGGACCAGGCTTCTGGTCGAGCCGATCGAGTGCCCGAGCCGCGACGAAGGAGAGAATCCCCCACTCGACAGGAGTCACCGTCAGTCGCCCTTCGGCCGGTTTTCGTTCGAAGCCCAGCAAACGATCGACCAGCGCATGGGCCAGGCTGGGCTCGATCGAAAGTCCGACCCGGGTGGCCAGTCTGGGCCAGCTTAGTTGAACGATAACTCCCGGTCGGCTCAATCCCCCGGCTCGCCACTGGATCTCGAACCGGTCGGCGGTGAGACCTTCCCCGACGAGGTCGGCGATGATACCGAGGACACCAGCCGGGCCGATCCGCGATCCTGTTCGACCGAGCCGTTCCTCAATTTTTGCCTGACGATGGGTCAGGACGGAGGAATCGGCAACGATGGCGCCCTGGTCGATCGCCTGGCGGAGCGGCGGGATCTCCCCGGAGATCGTGTTGAGCTCTCCGACGTCGTCTGACGACTGGCTGAGCGGCCCGAGCGGTTTCCACGATTTCTGGCTATTCAGGACGCTCAAGACTCGTCTCCCTTTGGCGTGACAGGCAACCAGTCTCGTCCACCCGTCATCCGTTGTTCGCTGAGAAGCCGGGTCCAGGCCGAGGCCAGAATCCACGATTCCCACGAAAAAACCGCGTGACGCGGTAACGGCAAATTCATTTTCCGTCGGATCAATTTCGCGACCGAATACGGCACGTGCTGGACAGCCCATCGAGCCCGGTGATGATCGGCGGATTCCAGCAAACGGCCGATCGTCACCAGTCCGAGCCGGAGGTGGGCCCGTTGCCGATCTCCTTCGATATAGTTGAGGTCATCCTTGGCCAGAGGCCCGAGCCGTGGGTCGGGCGTCCCGATCCTGCGACGAAAGAATGAGATCCGGACGCGGTCGATCGGCGTGAACCGGGCGTAAGACTCATCAATGGGGTTTTTCCGAAATCCGTCCATCGCGAAGGCATTCTTGACAATCCCGCAGACCTTGATCAGGCGGGCCAGGTCGAGCGAACTCAACCGGGTCAGGGCAACGATCACGGGGGGGTCGTCGTCTTCGGGAAGGGCTCCCACCAATCGTTCGGCCCAGAGGGCCATGGTCCAGGTCAGGGCGTCGGGGTCCGGAGTATAGTCTGGCTTGAGCTGATCGGGGTCGATGGCAAGACCTTGGATCAGCGCGGGGCGAATCGAAGCCGGAGCATTGGAGGCCACGGCGAGCTTGACCGAATCGGACTCGGCTCGGAGCGCCCTGACAAACCAGGAAGAATGAACTCGCTCGGGGTCTGGTCGGGCGGAGGCTCCATGCTGACGTCGCAGGTCGGACCAGGCGTCGCCTGCCGAGAGAGCCGACGCGGCATTCCAGCCGTTCATTAGTTTTTCGCGCCAGGGGGCCGAGAATCGGCTCGAGGCGTGGGAAAAATCTCCCATTCCCCAGGCCCGAAACGCCTTGAGCAGCACACGGTCGACCGTGCTCGGCGATTTCTCGACCTCGATCAAGTCGCACCTCCCGCAAATGGCGCTTTCCGGGTCGCTTCGACCAGTCAACCGCTCACGCCGAGGTCAAGCAGGTCGGAAACCGGACCATCGATCCTCCCGACTTCATCAGGGGGAAAACCGATCGGACTGATGTACTCTATCTGACGCCGGAAGGAAGTTTCAGGATCGTGGTGAAAAGTGAAGGGTGAAGACGACATCGTCGTGTCTCTCATTCCTGACAGACTCCTGGAACGGAGCCCGAGCGACGATGGCTCGCGGACCCTCTAATCCACGAGACGACTCGGCCGTGAACCAGCCCGAGTGATCGCGGAGGGTGAACATCACTCCCTCGGAATTCCATTGATAATCGAGTGAGGCCACCGGTCCGACTCCGTTGCGATGCCCCCAATCGGTGGCCCGGGTGGCGAGTTCGACCAGGACGTGGTCCAGTTCCCGGGCGGCGTCCTCGGAAAGCGACGTTCGTTGCAGCAGGACTGTCCAGAGAGTCGAGATGGCACGCAGATTGTTCACTTCGGACCGGGTGTCGAGGAGGACCGTGCCGCCGGACTTCGACTGATCGAGGCCCGTTCGCCAGATTTCGGTCCCGGCCATCGCGTCGAAGATCTGCTCAGGCGTGTAGGGTTTGGGGACGTAATCGGTCGCGCCCATCCGAAAGCCCTGAATCCTGTTTTCGGTGGCGAGCCGGGCCGTGACCATCACGATCGGAATGGCGCAGGTGGCCCGATGGCTCTTGAGTTGCCGGCAGACCTCGTACCCGTTGATGTCCGGCAGCATCAGGTCGAGAAAGACGAGTTCGGGACGGACCCGATCAACCTGGTCGAGCGCTTCCCGTCCATTGAAGGCGGACACTGTCTCATAACCCTTGAGCTGGACCAACATTGCGAGTAGCTCGTTGGCTTCGGGTTCGTCGTCGACGATCAG
>JAJYCH010000742.1:0-605 GCA_021778575.1 Planctomycetota bacterium | reverse complement strand
GTGCCGTGGGCATCAAAGCGGTCCTCGGAGTTCCGGGAGAGGGAAACGCGGGGCCCATCGAGCCCGTCAACCACGCCCCCCCTGCCCGCTCTCCGTTGTCTGGGTCCCTGGTAATTCTAGCTCGGGCTCGCGAGATGGAAACGGGTGGCGAGGGAGATGGATGACAATCCGGGTTCCTTCGCCGGGTTTGCTCATCGCCGAGACCCGACCCCCATGAAGTTCGATGAACTGGCGGACAATGCTCAAACCCAAGCCTAAGCCACGTTTCTGAAAACCAAAATCGCCCGACGAATGGCAGCTCGGGTCGAACTCGGTGAAGAACGGTTGGAACATCTGGCGGAGAACCCGAGGCTCGACCCCGACCCCATGATCGTTGACGAGGATCTCCGCCTCGTCGGCTCCGACCAGCCGAGCTTGTAGCTCGACCTCGCCGCCGTCGGGAGTGAACTTGATGGCGTTGGTCAGGAGGTTCAGCACGGCGTCGCCGACCTTCGCGGCGTCGATCTCGAATTCCCCCAGATTCTCGTCGATCGTGGACTGAAATCGTTGCCCACGCGACCGGACGAACGGCTCGACCCGAGCGGCGACATCCCGCAGCATCGGAC
>JAJYCH010000741.1 GCA_021778575.1 Planctomycetota bacterium | reverse complement strand
CAAAAAATAGACTCGTCGCGATTCGGGAAATTCGAAAGTAATCGCCCGATCACGCTCGCGTCAAGCGGCGATTCACGATCACCGCATGGCCACTCCGAAGACCCGAGCCGGAAGCAACGTGTAAGCGGCCATCCCGACCCAGAACAGGCCGAGAATCCAGCCCGTGATATTCGTCCACGACCAGTTCGCACCGGCGACCCGGCACCGCCAGGCGGTCAAGAGAACCGCCAGAATCGTCAGGCCCATCGGCTGATAACCGAGCGGGGTCGACCAGGCCGTGATCGAGAATTCGCCACGAGCCAGCGACGCCAGGTCGAAGACCCAGACGACCAGTCCCCCGGCCATCCAGAGCAATTCCCCGAGAGCGACCTCGGATGATTCCCGGCGATGGAGCACGATCGGCCCGATCATCGCCAGGAAGCCCGCGACCGTGTAAAGGCTCGTGAGCAGTTGCGTCGGCGGCCACGACAGCCGACCGCGCGTGAACAGGGTCAAAACCCCGGAGCCGACCGCGAACACCAGCAAAAGGGCATTGACCAGCGGGGTCGACGAGAGAGACGATGACGCCGAGGTGGCCTTCGACGTCGCGCGTTTGGCGGGCATCGCGTGATGGCTTTCTCGAAGGTGGAATGACGGTGAGCTGGAAACGGCCAGGCAACCGAAGCCTCGATCGCCTGGATGCATACCGTTCATCGACCGCCAAACGCCCCTCGAATAGCGAAAATCAACCGCCGAGCCGCCAGTTGATCAACCTGTTCCAACGAAACCGATCGTGAGGGATCAAAGCCCCAGACCCCTCAATCAGTCCACCGAGATCGGCGCCGACCCGCCGGACGATTGTTCGGCCGTCGAGGGATGGTCGGCCTGCGACTCCTTCTCGGAATGAACGACGAGCGCGTCGATGTCGTCGATCTTCTCGGGACGGAGGACGACCTGCTCTCCCTCGGTCAACCCTTGGGTCACTTCCAGGAAATCACGAGTCGACCGTCCCAGGGTCACCGGACGGCGTTCGAGTCCATCGACGCCCGCGACGTAACAGACGTTATGGCCTTGCTCCAGCGCGATCGCCTCGCTCGGGACCGCCAGGACGTCGGGACGGCGCTCGACGTCGAACTCGATCTCCGCCGTCATTCCGGGGCGAATCCCCTGCGGGACGGAGTCGAGCTTGACCACGCTGACGAAGTACTTGACCTCGTCGCTGATCCAGTTTCCGGCCGTCGTCGGCAGTGGCGCGACCGAGACCACCTCCCCTTCCAGGGTCCGGTTCGCCAGGCCCTCGATCCGGGCTCGGGCTCTCATCCCTTCATGAACCCGATGAGCCACCGACTCATGGAGGTAGCCAACCACTTCCATGTGCGCCAGGTCGGGCAGGAAGAACAGCTTTTGCGCCTGGCGGACCGTCTGTCCGGTTTCGATCGGCTGAGCCCCTCGATGGTTCGGGTCGGTCGCATAAATCAGGAACCCGTCGTGAGGGGCCCGGATCGTACAGAGATCCACCATCTTCTTGTAATGGTTCAGACGCTCGGTTTGCCGGGTCACTCGCTGGGTGTTTGCCTTGACCTCGTACCGTCGCTTCTCGACCTCGGCTTCGAGATCGCGAAGCTGGCGGTCTGGAGATCCAGTTCGACCGCGCTGAGGGATTGCTCGGCGTCCGTCTTCTTCGCGGCCGGCAGATATCCCTTGCCGAGCATGAAGTCGGTCCAGCCCAACCGGTCGGCCGCTCGTTCCAGGTCGGACTGGGCGATATTCAGCGCCCCTTTCATGGTCTGCAAGTTCTGACCGTGGAGACCATTGACATATTCCTTGACCGCGATCTCCGCCACCTCGAAGCTGAGTTCCGCCTGCCGGAGCGCCGCGGCCGCCTGGAGCGTCTTGATCTCCTGGGTCCGGACCAGCTCCTCGTAATCGGAACTATCGAGCGTGCAGAGGATGTCGCCCTTGTGAACCTCGGTCCCCTCATCGACCAGCGAGAGAATCGTCGAGGCCCCACCCGAACTGATCGACTGACCGCCGCTCCGGAGCTCAAGCCGCTCGATCTCACACGAGATGATCGTGTTCGCCGAACTCTCGACGCGTCCCGAACCGGTCAGCGTGGTATTCAGATTCGCCTTGGCGACCGCGAATTTGGCCAGGCGCAAGGTCGGATCTTCGACGCGCCAGAGCTTCGACCGGAGCGTCCAGCCACCAGCCCCGACCGACCCCAGGACCGCCAGGATCGCCAGACCCACCAGGGCCTGCGACCACCAGCGCTTTTCGGATCGCCGGGCCGGTGTCGACTCTCCTAAAGGCTTGCGAGCCGTGAGAAAGTCGGGCAACGAATTCTTAGGGACTTCGACGGTGGAGGGAACCGGCTGGGTCACGGGAGATGACTCCAAAGGATCGCGGCAGCCGCGCCGATCCGGACGTCCGCCACGAGGGTTTGCCGAGCGGGAGTAGACCGGTAAACCGGTGGAAGATCCTGGGGCGGGAAACTTCGACACGAGGAAGGTATCTGACCTATCTTGACCAATTGTCTTCGTCGGGTCAACTGGCACATCTTCAGTCAATGTAAAACATTTTTTGGATCGAACAAGAGGGATCTCACGAAAACTTCATTTCTGATCCGCGAAGCTGCGTCCACGAATCTGGATATTCGCCGTGTGAAAGGGCTTGACCTGCCGGTCCGGGAGCGACGTGCCGCATCCGTTCCCAAAGCCCCACCATGAATGCGTGGTGGGGCAAGAAGAAAATCGAAAAGAATAATAGAGGGTGGGCTCGATCCACCTTCATCCATTCGTGGTGGGCCGATCCCAACCTATAGGCTTATGATGCGACTCCGCCCTCTTCCCAATGCGCGGACCGCGAACGCCGGACCTGCTTGAACAGGCCATTTTTCGGCTCAAAGCTGGGTGAGGTCGCTCAGCGACCCCGGCCGATCGTCATCGGCACGTCCACCGCCGCGTTAACCGGGGCAAACTGGGCGGAATTTCTGGGCCGAGCCGCCTCCATCCGGTCCATCCGATCCAGCTTTGCCTCCATCGCGTCGAGCCCGGCGTCGATCTCGCGCCCCTCGCGCTGCATCTTCAAAAACGAACCCATCATGTCGTTCAGACGGGCCTCGTCG
>JAJYCH010000029.1 GCA_021778575.1 Planctomycetota bacterium | reverse complement strand
TCTCGGGCGTCTCGTAGGTGCCGGCGGCGATCTGCTGCCGGATTTCCTCGACCTTCTCGTGACGGATCTCGGGCAGGCGGCTGATTCCGTCGAGCATCTGGCCCAGGGGCGAGATTTCGACGTGGTCCCGTGGGCTGCCAGCGTTCACGGTCTGGCCAGCGTCCACTCCAAACGCGGCGAGCCGAGGATAGATCGGTTGCGGGCCTTGAGCCCCACCAGCGCCGTAGATCTCCATCTGAGCCTCTCCATTCTTGGTGTCGGAGCCCGGCGTCCCGTTAAATCGGTCGTCGCGGGCGTTGTTCATCAAAGACCCACGGAGGCCGCTTCGAGCTGGCTTGACGGTCCAAACCGTCGAGTTGACTCGCTTCAAGGCTCCGCCGTGAGGCCCGAGGCATCCGCCTTCGGGCGTCCACACCACTATCATCGGTCCGGAAGATGGGTGTTATTTAACTAAAGCCCGGAAAATCGGGCGAGACCCGGTTCCGCCGGTCAGTTCGCATTCTTATCGCGGCGGGTCCGGGGCTTCATGGCCTCGCTAAACTGTTGCGACATCAGGCTCAACCGCGAAGTGACCTCGGCCACTTGCTTCCGAACCACGTCGAGTTCTTCACGCATCTGTGGTGAATTGGGACGCGAGGCCAGCAGATCCAGCGTCTTGGCCGCGTCGTCCAGCTTCATCGCCCCGTTGGCGAAGACCTGGGCCGAGTCATACGCGCTCTGGACCCGGATATCCTCCGGCGTCGGCTTGTAGAGGGGACTGAGCACGAACGGGTTGGCATAAATCTTCTGGACCAGCTTGCTTCCCCAGTCGGTAATGTCCTTCACGTTCGCCACCGTCCGTTCAATGTCGATCTTGTTCCGCATCAGCATCGATTGGCCGACGTCGGTGATCTGCTTGACGTTATAGAGTGCCAGATCGGCGCGGGTCATCGTCCCGTTGGCATGTTCGAGCAAGCCCGAGATTTTTTGCTGGTCGCGGTCGAGCATGACCTTCAACGTCGAGGAGAGGTCGCGGATGCTGGCGACCGTCTCCTGGATATTGGGCCGGTTCTCGGCCAGCAGAGCGTCGACTCGCGCGGCGAGGGTCGTCACCTGACTGAGGACCGCTTCGACCCGGGGCGAAGCCGCGGCGATCCGCTTCGTGGTCTCGTCGACGTTCGCCACGGCCGAGCTGATTCTTGGTCGAGCTTCCTCGGTCGTCTCTTTCAACCCCGAGACGGTTTGCTCGATATTGCCGACGATCTGGCGGACCTTGGGCGTCGTCGAGTCGATCGTCGAGCGAACCTCGCCGATCATGTGGCTGATGTTGCTCCGCTCGACCGGACCCAGGCCCACCTGTTCGAGGATCGGGTCGAACATGCTCGTCTCGACCCCCAGCAACGGCTTGCCGGGCTGCAACGCGACACTCGACTGGCCGATCGAGAGGATATTGACGCGGGTCTGACCAGTCAGACTCGACTCGATGGCGATCCGAGCGTCCGACTTGAGCCGGACGGCCAGGTCGGCGGGAACCGCCAGTCGAACCCGTGCCCGTAAGATCCCGTCCACTTCGGCCAGAGTGACATCAACGACCCGGCCCGACTCGACCCCGGCGATCCGGACCTGGCTACCGGGACGGATTCCCTGGCCGTTCCGAAAGTCGACGTCGATCTGGCGGCGGTCGGTGAGAAATCCCGGGCCGCCGCTGGCCATTGCGAGCAAACCCATCAGGGCCGAGAGGGCCAGAACCACCATCAGGCCGACGCGAATCTCGCGTCCCGAGGATCGAGGACTCATCGGGGTTCCTTCCCCTTCGGGGCATTGCGGATCGGAAAGAATGCGGGGAGAGTCGGCCGTTCAACCTGGGCGATCCGACCGAGCGAGTCACTCGCGGGGCGGAGTCAGGACGGTCGGGCCAAACGGTGGCCCGGCGTGGTAAATCAAGAGAAACCAGGCGGAGTTGACGAACAGGATCGCCAGACCGGCCAGACAAACCGAGCGAGTCGCCGCTCCGACGATCGACTCGAAATCGCAACGAGCCTCGGGAGCTCGCCCAGGCGTCCGCGAAAGACCCTCGTGGCAGGCCAGGAGACCGGCGATCGAGCCAAAAAGGCTCCCTTTGACGACCAGACCGACGATGTCGCGAGCCCAGAGCATCTCAAGGAACATGTCGAAGAAGGCCGGCAAGGTCAGTCCCATCATCGAGTTGGCCACCAGCCAGCCAATCGCGATCCCGACCAGCGAACCCCAGACCGCGAGGACCGGCCCGGCGATGGCCGACGCCAGAATCCGGGGAGCGATCAGGCCGCTGGGATCATCGAGCGCGGCATCCGGAAGGCCACGCAACTCGGCGACGAAGCGGACGCTGACAATCCCCGCCAGGATGAAGCCGACCAGCAACGGCGCCAGGTTCCGGATCAGGCCGACACCCGTCACCGGACCGATCCCGTCCATGAACGTCGCGCCGAAGTACGCCTGCATCGACAAAAACGAACCCATCCCGACGTGGACGAGTCCCACCAGCGGCAGACCGACCACGAGCAACCGATCGAGCTGATTCAGCGTCGCCGAGAAGAACGAGACGCCGCCGACCGGTTGAAACAAGGCTTTGGGGGTCGATAGTGCCAGCAGGGCCAGCCGTCCGAGATACCGGATGACGTCGATCACCATCCGGAACGGGTTGAAGAAACCGGTTGTTACTTCAACGGAAACGGACGAGGCTCCGACAGTGCCGACGGTTGAGGCGTTTCCTGGGTGGGTTCTGAAGTGGCTGGCCATGATGGAGTGGTCCCTCCCTGGTCCCCCGCATCGCCGTTCCGTCGGCGTCGTTTGGGTTTTGTCGAGACTTTACGCAATGCCTCATCTTTTGGATAGCCGGCTTGGACCCGTCGTTCGTCCCACCAGCCCTTCCAGCGGGCAACAGCCTGGGCTCGCTCGTCGGCGGGAGCCCAGGGGACGAATCCGAAGTCGCGTTTGGTTCGCTCCTTGAGTCCGTCGTTGGCGGTCATCCGGACAACCCGATCAGGATCGTTGAGCCGCTCGATCAGCGCGGGGACGGCGACCCACTCCGGCTGTTTATCATCCAGCCCCACGGCGCGGGCCCGGACGATCGGCGAGGTGTGAATCATATCGCGAAAGCTCTTCGGGGCCAGGCTACAGCCAGTCCCGAACAGACAGCACGCGCACAGGAGTAATACCAGCAGCAAGACCCGCTTCAATGCGGGGCCCCCCTTCCCTGGAGGTCGATCGCGATTCACATCCGCTCGCGACTGCCCCCTCGACAATCCTTTGCGAGGGGCTTGCTCTTTCCTAACCAAAGTCGCCAAACGACGCAACCCAATCTTAGTCAGGAAGGACTCGGGACTCGGCTCAACCGTAACAATCCAAAATGTAGGGTGGTGCCGAGCCTCAGCGAGGCCCACCATGAATATGTGCTGGTCCTCCTTGTACTCGACCCACCCCGAGTCCTGAGTCCTCTTACTTATTTGGGATCGAGGTTCTTCTTCAGTTCCTCGGGGGTGACCTCGGACTTGATACCGGTCGAGGGGACGTCCAGCTTGGCGGTCCAGACGATGGCGTTGAGGACGAAGGTCCGGAAATCGTCGTTGCCGAAGTTCTTGTGAAAGTGGCCGCCGGTGAAGCCGAAGCCTCGCCCACCGTCGGGCCTCTCGACGGCCCAGGCGAGAATTTCCTCTCGTCCCTTGGCCTCGACAATGTGCTTGTACGGCCCTCGGGGCGAGGAACTCTTGCCCAGGCGAGTCTCGTCGCTCGGCGTTGCCATCAGGATCGGGGTGACGCCCTTCATCTCGGGGCGAAACCGCATGTTGTAGTACCACTCGTCATTCACCGCGAACGGTTTCACGCCCCGGGTGATCGGGTGATCGGGCAGGCTCTTGATCTCGGCGACCCAGTGCGGGTTGGTCGAGTACCGGTCCTCGTAATAACCGCCGATCCAGTCGAGAAGCTGTGGTCCCCCTTTATCCTTGGGAACCTCGACCCCGTAGTGCATGCAGGCCAGCCCGACTCCCTTGTCCATCAGCTTCTGAATCTTGGCCAGGTGATCCCCCTGGATGATCGGGTGACCGCCGCCGCCGTCCATGAAGAAGACAACCGCCTTCGCTCCGTCGAAGACCGACTCGTCGCTCGGCCAGCCGCCGCCGACGAACACCGGGTTGACTCCGGGGACTTCCTTCAGGCACTTGGTCAACAGCTTCATCCCGGCGTTGAACTCATGCTCGCCCTTGCCGTGGCTGGGCCGGCCGGCGATGAGAACGATCTTGGCATCCTCGCCAAACGCCGGAACGGCGAACGTTGCCAGGGCCAGGCCCAGAAACCAGCTACCCAGTCGCTTCATCATTTTTCGCGCCCTTCGAGAACAGGTCTTGTAGGGTCCGTTCGAGGACCATTGGATTGATACGAATCGTCAGGTGAATACGTCACCACCCCGACGGTCCGCCGAGCGGACCCTACAGATCTCAGACGAACGGAGTTTCACCCGGCATGGCGATTGGCGGGCACGGGAATGGACCGCTGAAGTCGAACGACTTGGGAGTCAGGTCGAGCTTCGAGTTCAGTGCCTGTTCCCAGGTGACCGCCTGGCCGGTGTAGGCCGACATCCGGCCCATGATCGCCGTCAGCGTGCTTTCGGCGACGGTCTGAAGCTCCATCAACGGCTTTCCTTCGCGGATGCTCAGGACCAGGTCGATGTGCTCCTGTTCATACGGGTTCCGCTCGTTGGGAATCCGGATTCGGCCGCCGCTGCCGCCGGTCAGCCGGTAGTTCCCCGGCGAGAGGTGGTACGTCCCCTTGGTCCCGACGATCGTCTCGGAGACGTTGTTGGCACAGCCGTCGATCTGGCGACACTGGCTGGAGGTGATCTTGTTGCCGGGGAATTCGTACTCGACGGCGAAGTGGTCGTAAATGTTGCCGTAGATCGGCGAGGTCCGGACCTGACGACCACCGAGGGCGACGCAACGGACCGGGTGGGTGCCGAACGCCCAGTTCATCACGTCAAGGTTATGGACGTGCTGCTCGCAGATATGGTCGCCGGACAGCCAGGTGTAATAGAGCCAGTTGCGGATCTGGTATTCCATGTCGGACATCGACGGGGTTCGGTCGACCTTCCAGAGCCCCCCCTGGTTCCAGTAAACCTGCGAGGTCACGAGATCACCGATCGATCCGTCGTGAATCCGCTTCATCACCTCGACATAGCCGGCCTGGTGGCGGCGCTGGGTTCCGGCGACGACGGCCAGCCCCTTCTTCTTCGCCATCTCGGCGGCGGCCAGAACCGTCCGGATTCCGGGGCCGTCGACGGCGACCGGCTTCTCGCAGAACAGGTTCTTGCCGGCCTCGATCACGGCCTTGATGTGACCGGGGCGGAAGCCCGGCGGCGTGGCGAGGATGACGAGGTCGACGCCGGAGTCGATCACCTTCTTGTAGGCGTCCATCCCGATGAACTTGCGGTCATCGGCGACGTCAACGCGGTCGCCAAACTGCTTGAGCTTGTCGAGCGAGCCGTTGAGGTGGTCGGCGAACAGGTCGCCCATGGCGTGGAGCTTGACGTTGGTCGACGAGTTGATCGACTGCTCGGCCGCTCCGGTCCCACGACCACCACAACCGACCAGGCCAACCTTGATGACGTCGTCACCGGCGGCATGAACGTTGGCCACCGAGCCCAGGTGGCTCAGCGCCGTGCCTGCGGCGACGGCGGCGGTGGACATCAAGAAATCGCGACGCGAGGCGCTGGGCTTGCCGACAGGGTCGGTCATGGCGACGGTCTCCAAGGGACGAACGAATATGGGGCGGGCGGCGAGCAAGCACGACGGAGCGAGCCGCAGGAGGCTCACTTCGTAGCCTAGCGTGTCCCTTTCCCCTTCACAACCAGCGAGCGGACCCCTTTGAGATTTTCTTGCTCGTTGGACGGGCGGACAACGCGGAAACCGACCCGGGTGGCGTCGGTATGCCACCAGATGCTCTGGGGACGCTGCGGATCTTGAACCGACCATTCGCGATTCGAAGGTGTCCGTGCCGCCGCCCGGAGCCGGTCGGCGTCGTCGTCCCACGAGCCCCCCTTGACGGTGTAAGGATATTCGGCGGGAGTCGGCAGGACGACCGGCCCTTTCAGCGGTTGCGGAAGCTTCGCCCAGGTCGCGTAGGTGTCGGGCTTGTACTGGTCGATGCACCACTCGGCGACGTTGCCGTACATATCGTGCAGACCCCAGGGATTGGGCTTCTTCTTGCCGACGGGCATCGGTTTCTCGGCGTTCTCAACGTACCAGGCATATTCGCCGAGCCCTTCGGAGCTGTCACCGCTGGCGTAGGCGGTCTTGGTCCCGGCTCGGGCGGCGTATTCCCACTCGGCTTCGGTGGGGAGCCGGTAGTTCAGACCGGTCTTGGCCGAGAGCCAGCGGCAGTATTCCATCGCGGCGTGGTGGGTCATGCAGATGGCGGGATTGCCCCGGCTTCCGAAGCCGAAGGTCATGTCGGCGTATGGCTTGGTCGAGCGAGTGACCGCGTCGGCGGCGGTTTCGGTCGCCGGCTGCTTGGACAGATCCGCCTTCTCTCGCTGCTTGCGCTTGATGTCCTTGCTGTAAGCATATTCGTCGAATTCGTCCCAGGTCACCTCGCACTTACCCATCCAGAACGGCGCGATCTGGACGGTGAGTTCGGGGCCTTCGTCGGGCTTGCGCTTCTCCTCGGTCGCCGGGCTGCCCATGGTGAAGGTTCCACCGGGGATCGGCACCATGTCGAACTTGAGGTCCGAGCCGGCGATCTCCTGGGTATAAGGTAGCAGCGCTCCCTTCGAGTAAACCGCATCCTGGGCGAGGACCGCCGAGGACACGCCCACGAAACACGCGATCACAAGACCCAGAACGAGTCGAGACTTCGAGACCTGGCGCACTTTTGGTAAACTCCTTGTCGGAAAGATCGGGGCCGGAACCGCGTTGCCGCGATCCGGGTTCGAGGTTCGAGGTTCGAGGGGAGGGTCGAACGATGATCGCCCGAATGTTCTGTGTCGTCGCCGCCCTGATGATTCCCACGCGACAGGGATCGAGGCCCACCGAGCCCGTCTCCCCGCTCAAGCGGTTCGAGTTCTCCGAACCGCACATGGGGACAACCTTCAATCTTGTCTTATACACGGGCGACGAGGCAACTGCCAGTCGGGCGTCGAAGGCCGCTTTCGACCGGATCGGCGAACTCGACCGGATACTCACCGACTACGACCCCAACAGTGAACTGATGCGCCTCTCCGACCGGGCGGGCGGTCCGGCCGTCGCCGTCAGCGCCGACCTTTACGCGGTGATCTCCCGCTCGAAAGCACTCTACGAGCGCTCGGGCGGAGCGTTCGATATCTCGATCGCCCCGGTCGTCCGGCTCTGGCGGCGGGCCAGGCGCGACAAGAAGTTGCCCGACCCGGAACTCCTGGCCAGAGCCCGTGCCCTGGTCGGGCTCGACGCTCTCGAACTCGACCCGGCGCATCGAACCATCCGGCTGAACCGTCCGGGGATGAAGCTCGACGTCGGCGGGATCGCCAAAGGGTACGCCTCCGAGGAAGCCATCAAGGTTCTGAAGCGTGAAGGAATCGCCTCGGCGCTCGTGGCCGGGTCCGGCGATATCGTGGTCTCGGCCGCTCCTCCCGGACGTCCGGGCTGGAAGATCGCCGTCGATACCTTGAAGGTCGAGCCCGAGTCGACCGGCAAGCCCGATGGCCGACCGCTGATCTGGCTCAAGGACGCCGCCGTCTCGACCTCCGGCGACGCCGAGCAGTTCGTCGAGATCGGAGGGGTCCGCTATTCGCACGTCCTCGACCCGAAGACCGGCCTGGGCCTGACCGAGCGGCGGAGCGTCACCGTGATCGCGACCGAGGGGATCACGGCCGATGGACTGGACACGGCGGCCTGCATCCTCGGGCCGGAAAAGGGGCTCGCCCTGATCGAGTCGACTTCCGGAGCCGCCGGATTGTTCGTCCGGATCACCCCCGGCGGACGAGAGTTCATAGCCTCGTCACGCTGGAGGTCGAACCTGATCGGACCGGAAAAGCCCTGAGGGTGTGTCCGGCTGATTCTGGTTCTTGGTCCATCTGCTCAAGCTCAGGGTTGAATCTTGGGCATAAATTCTTACAATGGACCCGCCAAGGACTTCGGAGAACGATCCGCGCTTGATGCCTCTGGACGGACACCGGAAGGGATAACGGACCATGCGATGGGTTGTACCGGTCGCCTTGATGGCCCTGGGAGGGCTCCTTGGAATCGTTCAGACCGCCAGGGCGGATTCCGAGGTGATTGAACTGAAGGACGGGCACCAGATCATTGGCGAGGTCGTCGCCGAGAAGACCAACGCCCTGTTCGTGGATCTTGGGTTCGACATCGTGAAGGTCCCCAAGGACCAGGTCGTCGCCCGCCGGAAGGGGGACGAGGTCAAGAAGCTGGCCGGCGGTCCCGTCGTGTCGGTCGCCGACGCCGATCCCACCGGCTTCTTCAAGACCGCCGACCTCAAGGCAACCCCGGTCAAGGATCTGGTCCGGCGGTTTGGCGAGGCCGTGATCTCGATCGAGACTCCCTCGGGCAAGGGCTCGGGGTTTATCCTCAACGAGGATGGCTACGCGGTCACGAATCACCACGTGATCGATGGCGAGACCCGGATCTCGGTGATCCTTTACGAGAATGCGCCAGGGGGCGGTTTGAAGCGGCGGCGGATCGACGACGTGGCGATTATCGCGCTCAATCCCTTCGTCGACCTGGCCCTGATCAAGATTCCCGCGCAGAAAGACCTGAAACTCGGACACGTCTACCTGGGTAGTCTTGAGGACATCAACGCGGGAGACGGTGTCTTCGCGGTCGGGAATCCGTTGGGGCTGGAACGCAGCGTTTCGCAAGGGATCGTGAGCACCCGGAACCGCAACTTCGAGGGGTTGGTCTATCTCCAGACCGATACGGCGATCAATCCGGGTAACTCGGGCGGTCCGCTGTTCAACCTGAGAGGCGAGGTGATCGGGGTGATCAACATGAAGTCCACGATGGGCGAGAATCTTGGTTTCGCGATTCCCATCAACTACGTGAAGGACTTCCTGCGAACTCGCGAGGCGTTCGCGTTCGATAAGGACAACCCCAATACAGGGAATCGTTATCTCGATCCGCCCCGCCGGCTCAAACCAGGGACCCCTCCGGTGAAGACGGCGTCACCCAGGTCGGGATCGACCCGGCCGGTCGAAGGTTCCGAGTGATCCCTCGGCCCTTTGGCTGTTGATCGATCAGTCGGTCGCCGGTATCTTCGGGCGCGTGCCCCGTCGGTGCCCGGATCGTCCAGGAGTCCTCGGCCCGATGGACGGGCGAGAGGACTGTTTATCCGCCTCCCGGCCGCCTTTTGCTCGTCGCGGCCGGGTTCGTTGCAGGAAAGGGAGTCTCACTTGATGCGTACCCCGTTGCGGGCGGCCTTCCGTCTCGCGTTGACCGGCTGCCTCGGGCTGGTCGTCGTCTCCGCCCTGGCGTCGTCCAGCTCGGCCGCCGATCCCGAGAAGGTTCTGCCCGACTCGACCTTGTTCTTCTTCAAGGTCAAGAACGTGTCGGAGCTTCGCGAATCGTTCCAGCAAAGCAGCTTCGGTCAGCTTCTGGCCGACCCCGCGATGAAGCCGTTCAAGGAAGACGTGATCAGCAAGGTCGCCGACGCCAGCAAGGAAGTCAAAGCCAAGCTGGGCGTTACGATCAGCGAACTGTTCTCGCTGCCGCAAGGGGCGATCACGGTCGCGGTCGTGGCCAAGTCCGACCCCAAGCTGCCGTTCGCGGTCCTGATCTCGGCGGATGCCGGCAAGAACGCCGCCACCATGACCGACGTGATGACCAAGTCGACCGAGCAGGCCAAGCAAGGCAACGCCAAGGTCGCCACCGAGACCTACAAGGGCCTGACGCTCCACATCATCCAGGAGCCGAAAGACGGCGACAAGCCGAACCCGCCGATGGTCTGGACCAACAGCGGGACCGTCTTTCATATCGCGACCGACCTCGACGCCTTGAAGGACGTGATCTCGCACGCCGACGGCCGGACCGATTCGCTGGCCTCGGTCGACTCGTTCGCCAAGACCCGGGCCAAGCTGGGCGATACCCCGGTCTCGTGGTTCCTCGACATCACCAAGACCATCAAGCTGATGGTCAAGCTCGGTCAGGCAGCGCAGCCGGGTGGTCAGCAGATCGAAGCGATCCTCCAGATCACCGGGATCAACGGCCTGAAGGCCGCCTCGGGCAGCTTCGCGTTCAACTCGGGTGCCTATGATAGCGTCAGCAAGGTCTACTTCCTGGCTCCCGCGCCGACGCAAGGGGTTCTCAAGCTGTTCATGATGCCTCAGGTCAACCTGAAGCCCGAGCCCTGGGTGCCCGCCACCGTCGCCAGCTACTCGTCGGTGAGCTGGGATCTGGACGGGGCCTACAACGGGCTGAACGATCTGGCCAACCAGATCGGGCCGGGCATGCTCCAGAACATCCAGCAGCAACTCGTCGGCCCCAACGGCGGCGAACCGCTCGACTTCCAGAAAGATATCTTCGGCCCGCTGGGCAACCGGCTCACGATGATCAGCGACTTCAAGAAGCCGATCACCGAGGATAGCCAGCGGATTCTGGTCGGCGTGGCCCTGACCGACCCGAAGAAGTTCCAGACGAGCCTGAACAAGATCGTCGAGATCGCCGGTGGGGCTCCCGCCAAGCGGGACTTCCTCGGCACGACGATCTATGACTTCAAGCTTCCCGAGATGCCCAAGGCCGCCGGTGGGGCCGATGGACCGCTCAAGAGCGGCACCGCCTCGCTGGCGATCGCCAAGGACACGCTCTTCATCGCGTCCGATCCCGCGCTCCTCGAATCGATCCTTCGAGGGGGGGCCGCCGCCCTGGCCGATAATCCCGACTTCCTCGCCTTCGCCAAGCAGACGCCGTCGCAGAGCAGCACGCTCAACTACGGCAAGCCCGACGAGTCGGCCCGAGCTGTCTATGACAGCATCAAGAACGGCGACTTCGAGAAGCAGATGAAGAGCACCCCCAACGCTCCCGACCTGGGCAAGATCTTCGACAAGTCGAAGCTTCCCCCGTTCGAGGTCTTCACCAAGTACATGTCCGCCAGCGGCGGCTACGGGGTGATGGAGAACGACGGGGTCACCTTCACCAACTTCGGGCTCCGCAAGGGTAACCCCTGATCCCGGTTCGATTTCGATCGATCCGCGCTGAGCCTCGGGGGCGGGATGATCTTCTCGATCGTCCCGCCCTCGTTTTTTTTCGAAAAATCGACTCAAGACGAACAGACGACACAACCGATTCAAACCTCCAGGGACGTCCGTCGAGGCGTCGGGGGTTCGCCTCCGACTCGGCGTGAGACCAGGAAGGTCGGAGGTGGCTTGATGTTCGACCGCAAGGGTCAAAATGGGTGGGGACGCTTCGCAAAGGGCTCGAGAGGCCGAGCCCAGGCGGGACGTCGACTTCAGATCGAGCCCCTGGAAGGGCGAGCCCTGATGACGGCCTCGCTGGCGCCGATCCCCAGCGCGACCGTCGAGGCGACCGCCGGATACCAGGTTCCCTTGAACGGGTCCTACGGCGGCAATACCGACCCGCAAACGTACACCGTCACGACCGACGGCGCGACGGGTGGGGTCACCGCGACCATCGCCAGCGGACAATTCTGGACGATCACCGTCAACCATACGTCGAGCGGTGCGAACGACCCCGCCTTCTCGGGATCGATGACGTTCAAGTTGTTCCAGGATCTCACCCCCAATACCGTCTCCAAGATCGAAAGCTTGATCACCGGCACCGTCCCGTACAACCAGTTAAGCACGCAGGCCCAACCGGTGATCTACCCGAACGGGTCGAACGCCGCGGGCGTCGATTATTATACCGCCTCGAACGGCGGCGACACGTTCCACCGGATCTCCAGCGGCTTCCCCGGGGCGAACGATTACATCGTCCAGGGAGGCTCGATCAACGGCGACGGCACCGGGTCGGTCTTCGCCACCCCGTTCGCCAACGAGACAACACCGCAGCTTGTCTTTAACGGCACCGGTCAGCTCGCGATGGCCAACGCGGGGGGCACCAGCACGAACGACTCGCAGTTCTTCGTGACCACCGGCTCGCCTCGGGCGCTCGACGGTAATTACACGATCTTCGGTCAGCTCGTCTCCGGACAGAACGTCCTCAATGAGATGACCAAGGTCGCCGTCGGCGGATCGGCCGGGACGACTCCGCTCAGCGCGGTCAAGATCACCGGATCGACCTTATCGACCACCAATCCCAATGGCGTGGTCCACATCAACGCGACCAATGCCTCGGCCAACACCCAGACCAACGTGACCGTCACGGCCACGGATACCGTCGATCACACCCAGGTCTCGCAGACTTTCCCGGTCCTGACCATTCCCTCGGCAACCGGCAACGAACCAACCACCACGGCGCCTAGGCTCAACACGGTCGCCAGTCCGGTCAGCACCGCGGCCAACACGCCGACGACGTTCCAGCTCAGCGCGACGAACCCCACCGGCGGAACGCTGACCTACACGGTCCAGGGGGGCCTGGTCAACGGAGCTTTCACCGCCGTCCAGAACGCGACGGCGACCGTTAATTCCAGCGGCCTGGTGACCGTCACCCCCAACGCCGGCTACACCGGGCCGATCAGCCTGATCGTCGGCGTCGAAGACGGAACGAATCGGGCTGGCTCGGCGGCCACCGTCTCCTCACCGGCAAATTATTCCCTCCAGAATGTCACGGTGAATGTCGGCACGTTCACGACCGCGCCGACCATCAATCCGATCGTCTCGCCCATCAAGGCGTCGGTCAGTCAGAATGTCCAGCTTCAGCTCTCGGCGAACAATCCCTCGGGCGGCCAGCTTACTTATACGGTTCAGGGGGGCTTGACCAACGGGGCCTTCACCGCCGTCCAGAACGCGACGGCAAGCGTGAATGCCAATGGTCTGGTCACGGTCGTTCCGAACGCCGGCTATATCGGAAACATCAATCTCCTGGTCGGTGTTCGCGACCAGACCAACCGGGCGGGAACGGGTCAGCCGCTCGATTCGCCGACCAATTATTCGACCGAAAATCTGGTCATCAACGTCCAGCAACCGGTCAGCACCGGCGCCGTCCGGTTCGTGCTCGACTCGCCGACGTCATCGACCGGGACGATGCTGATCTCGCCGCTGCCTCGGCCGAGCAAGAACGCTCACAACACGATCGACGTGACCCAGCAGAACGGTAATATCGAGGTGATCGTCAACGGCGTGATCGACCTCAATCAGCCGGCGGTGAGCAACGTCGAGTCGATGTCCATCTTCGGTTCCAAGGCCAACGACCGGATCACCATCGACCCCAGCTTGACCACGCCCGTCAACATTTCCGGCGGCAATGGCGGCAACGATGTCCTCATCGCCGGTGGCGGGCCGACTCGACTGCAAGGCTGGCACGCCGTCCATACCGTCGAGAAGCAGGGCCAGTCGAACAATTATCTGTTCGGCAAGTCCGGGACGGTGACCGTGGTCCAGGGGTCGGGAACCAGCAACGTCATCTTCCTGGGAACGCCTTACCGACCGAGGGGCCATTCGCGTATCCAGCGGATCCCACCGCTCCCGAGCGGAACGTATTACACCTTCAAGAACGGCCACCTGGTCAAGACCAACGACAAATTCTCGAGCACGAAGATCGTCAGGAATTGATCGCCGAGCAAAACCGGCCCGGCCCGGCCCGGAAAACCTGTTCTAAGATAGGTTTGAGACCGGGGGCCGCGAGCTGCCACGGATCATCGCGTGATCGGTCAAATCGGACCGATCCCGCGAAAATTCCCGCGCTCAAGTCGTCCGGTCGGATCGTTTTCCGATTTTCTCGATGAGAAGAAGTCCGTTCTTCGATCGAGATCCGAACAGAATCCGACGCAAGGATCATCGAGTCGCTACCGGCGAAGGACTGCGGCATGTCATGTGCTTGTGACTGACTCTCGTACCCGGTTCTGTCCCGAGATTCTCAACAAATGCGAAGCTCTCACGACGCGGAGAGTTGCTGATGCGATCAATCTGTCACCTGCTCAGCGATCCCACGCTTCACCTGGCGGCGATCGCGTTGTTGTTGATTTTTCTCGCGTTCGGTGGTCCGCAACGAGGTCGAGAAGGGCTCGCCGAGTCGCCACTGCCGCGCTGCTCGAATTGCTTGAACTGCTATCTTCCGGGCACGCTCTGCGAGTGTCAAATCACGAACCGGATCGCCAACGAGGCGCACTGAATCGTGGTCCGAGGGTCGATCGGAATCACTCCGAGAGAACGGGGCGACCAGCGGATCGGACTTTCGCACGGGTCCGTCTTCGAGTCTACTGGAACGGAATTGTTATCGAGCACGCGGCGTTGACGCTGCTGCCGATCACCACGTCCGTTCCAGGGTCCCGACATGCCTCCGCAATACATTTTCCAGATCGAAAATCTGTCCAAGGCGATCGCCAAGCGCGAGATCCTCAAGAATATCTGGCTCTCCTTTTATCCGGGGGCCAAGATCGGGGTTCTCGGAGGCAACGGGGCCGGCAAGAGCACGCTCCTGCGGATCATGGCCGGGGTGGACAAGGACTTCATCGGTACCGCCAAGCCGGCGGCCGGGACAACCATCGGCTTCGTCCAGCAAGAGCCCGTGCTCGACCCATCCCTGGACGTCCGGGGGAATGTCGAGCTGGCCGTCGCCAAGACCCGGGCGTTGCTCAACCGGTTCGACGCGATCAACGCCCAGCTTGGCGAACCGCTCGACCCGGACGCCATGGAGAAGCTGCTCGACGAGCAGGCAAAGGTCCAGGACGCCATCGACGCCGCCAATGCCTGGGATCTCGACCGTAATATCGAGATCGCCATGGACGCCATGAGACTTCCCCCCGGCGACGCCGACGTCACCACGCTTTCCGGTGGCGAGAAACGCCGGGTCGCTCTCTGCAAGGTCTTGCTCGAACGCCCGGACGTCCTGCTGCTCGACGAACCGACCAACCACCTCGACGCCGAGT
>JAJYCH010000740.1 GCA_021778575.1 Planctomycetota bacterium | reverse complement strand
TACAAGGCGTTCTGCTTCGACGAGCCATTCGCCACGCCCGCGACCTCGAACGAGGATGTGCTGGTCGTCGACGGTTTCTCCAAGGCTCACGGGATGACCGGCTGGCGGCTCGGCTACGCCCACGGGCCGGGCCGGTTGATCCAGGAGATGGCCAAGCTCCAGCAGTTCAGCTACGTCTGCGCTCCCAGCATCGTCCAGAAGGCGGGAGTCGTCGCGCTCGACCAGGATCTGACCCCGCACGTCGACGCCTACCGCAAAAAGCGCGACGCCGTCCTGGCCGCGCTCGGCGACCTCTACGAGATCGCCAGGCCCTCGGGTGCCTTCTACGCCTTCCCCAAGGCTCCCTGGGGAACCGCGACCGAATTCGTCGCCGAGGCGATCCAGAGAAGCCTGCTGATCATCCCCGGCAACGTCTTCAGCCAGAGAGACACCCACTTCCGGATCTCCTACGCCGTCGACGACGCAACGCTGGCGAGAGGCCTGGAAGTCTTGAAGGGGCTGGCCGTTGACCCTCGGTAAGATCTGCCGATCGAACCACCCTACATTCTGGTTCGTTGCAGTTCCATTGAGCTACGAGACGTATTTCGTCGCTCGCTTTGGGACCGATCTGGCCGAGCGTCCAGACGATCTCGTCAAGGCCCGAATCATGGTCCGTCGGTGCGCGGAGCCGAGCGATCAGAGCGGGACCGCCGCCCTCGCCTTCGGGGGGCAACCTCGCTCAGATCCCCGGCCGACGTCCCGCCAGATCGGCCACGAACCGCGCATGTTCGTCGGTGGCCAAGCCTCGTTCAAGGGCTGCGATCAAACCGTTCAGATCCTCGGTAAACAGCGCCGGCGCGTCGAGCCAGAGACCGGGGAAAACCTCGGACCGATGAATCCCATCAGCGCCCGGCGGGATCTCTTGAAAGACCCCGTCGCGACGACCAAACCAGCGGACTTCTTCCGGTTCGAGCCCGACAAACAGATATTCGAGAACCCCAGCTTTCTCATAGGCGGCTTTCTTGACTCCGAGGTCATACGACCGGCTCGAATCACCGATCTCGATGATCAATTCCGCAGGCCCGACCACGTAGCCGGCGACCGATCGCGACTGCCCCCCGGCATCTTCTTTGATCCGGAGATACGAGTCGGGTTGAGTTTCGCCATCATCGCCAACCTTGTTGGTGACATTCGCGCCACTCTCCAATCGGGGCGTGAACCTTCGATAATGCATGATCCAGAGAGCCAACGAGTGGTCCATGCCGCCGTGTGCGTTCCGCAAAGGCGAAGCCATGTAAACAACTCCAGCGACGAGTTCGGCCCGGGTCTCTTTCGGCATCGCCGCGTAACGCGCGTGGAACGTGGGCTGGTCGAGCCGCTGCCCGGCAACCAGCAGCGGCAAGACGCGAGATTGCAGGCGATCGACGGTACTCATGGGTCCAGACTCCATTTGACTCAATTCCCCGCCCGACGTCCCGCCAGATCGACCACGAACCGCGCATGTTCGTCGGTGGCCAAGCCTCGTTCAAGGGCTGCGATCAAACCGTTCAGATCCTCGCTAAACAGCGCCTTCGCGTCGAGCCAGAGACCGGGGAAAACCTCGGACCGATGAATCCCATCAGCGCCCGGCGGGATCTCTTGAAAAACCCCGTCGCGTCGGCCGAACCAGCGGACTTCTTCCGGTTCGAGCCCGACAAACAGATATTCGAGGACCCCAGCTTTCTCGTAGGCGGCTTTCTTGACTCCGAGATCGCGCGATCGGCTCGAATCACCGACCTCGATCACCAGTTCCGGTGGTCCCACAACGTAGCCCCCTTCGACCCGGGCCTGGCCGCCGTGGTCCTCGCGAATCCGGAGTTGAAGGTCGGGCTGAACCTCGGAATCGTCGCTGAGGATCGTCGAGACGTTGCTGACCCCTCGAACGCCAGGCGTGAACCGTTGGTAATGAGACAGCCATCCACTCAGGTCGTAATCACCTCGACCATGCCCCTCGTAAAGCGGATAAGCCATGTAAACCACTCCGCTCACAAGTTCCGCCCATTTCCCTGTCGGCATGGTCGAGTAAAGCTTGTGGAAAGTCGGCTGGTCGAGCCTCTGGCCATCCTCGAAGGGATCGATGAGATCGGATCGCAGGCGATCAACCGTGCTCATGGGTCCAGACTCCCGGGTTGTCGGCGGTCCGTCGGCGTCTCCAACGATTTTACCATCAGCGCACGCCCCACTCCCAGAGCCCGAACGCGGTCTTCGGGAGAATTGCAAAGCGGTCGGACAATCGTAGGGTCCGCTGTGCGGACCGTGGTTTCGATCCTCAAATCTCGAAGATCCGGTCGTTGAGCCGTGGTCGGGCGAAGGCCGCAACCACGGTTCGCACAGCGGACCCTACCAGACTTTGCAATCCTCCTGCATGACTCGTCGAAGCCTTTGCCGAATGGGCCGTAACCTGGCACAATCGGGAGGGACAACATTTTACCGGATCTTGCTAAAGAGGATACCCTCGACGTGGCCGACCTGCCGACTCCGACTGTTCGACTCTGGCCCGTTCGCGTGGGCGCGCTCCTGGTCGGACTGGCGACGCTGGCGTTGATGCTCGCGACCGAGCCGAAGCTGGCGATCGTCTGGGACGAAGGATTCACGCTCGGTCGCGAGGCCCGGATTCGCGACTGGTTCCGCGCCGTGGCCAACCCGGAAAAGTTCGCCTCGACCTGGGTTCCGCCGGCTCCGATGACTGAGCTGGTCCAGCCCGACCTGGTTAACCCGCCACCGACGCCGAAGGCCAGCGATATCGATACCCGGGCCAAGCTTTTTTCGCCCCAGGTCATCGCCTGGTTCTGGCCGTTCGCTCGCGAGGAGCCGCACGGGCACCCGCCGTTTTATGCGATCGAGGGACTGATCGGTGACGGACTTGCTCCCGGGTGGTCGGTCCTGCCGCGAGCCCGGCTCGGGCCGATCGTGGCGTTCAGTCTGACCGCCGGCGCGATCTTCGGTTTCCTGGCCCGTCGCTGGGGTTACTGGACAGGAGCGCTCGCGAGCGCGGCCTGGGTCCTTCAGCCCAACCTGTTCGGCCACGGTCATTATGCGACTGTCGACGCCCTGCTCACGGCGCTCTGGGTCGGCGCGATCCTGGCGTTCGCCGCCGCCGTCG
>JAJYCH010000739.1 GCA_021778575.1 Planctomycetota bacterium | reverse complement strand
ATGGCTCGCACGGGATCGGATGCGAGGTAAAGCCGAGCCATGGCCCGCTTCGGTTCGGAACCCGACCCCCCGAGCTCAGCGGCCTGACGATATGACGATTTGGCTCCGCTCTCGTCGCCGATAAGTTCGTAACAATGGCCAAGAGACATGAAGACGTTAGCACGCAGATTGAGCGGAACGAGGATACTCGCCTTTGACATCAACTCGATGGCTTTGTTGATATGGCCCGACTTCTCAGCCATCAATCCGTCGAGATAGATACCCATCGGATCGTTGGGTCGAGCCAGTCGATGGTATTGTCGAACCAGCGGTTCGGCCTCGACGAGGCGACTAGACGCGATCAAATTCGAGGCAAGTTTCCAGGTGAGATCCATATCGCTGCCGCCAACGAGCGAGAGGCCCCGTCGCCACTGCTCGATTGCCTCCTCGGGATGTCGCTCCTGGAATTCCAGGGCTCCCCGGAGAAAGCGCACCCGAAGACTCTCCGCCTGAATTTTCAGCGGAATTTCATCGAGCATCCGGCGACATTCCGACGGTTGATTCATCTGCAAGGCGAGCCCGGCCGCCGAGGTCCTCAAATCCATGTTTTCCGGAGCCAGCTTCAGAGCGGCCTTCAGCTCGTCTTCCGCCTTCGCGAGAAAGTCGATCTCCTTCTCGCGAAGATCTCTCTCCTTGGAGGGATAGAAAGCCCGGAACCTGGCGAGTCGCACATCGAGAGCGGCCTTCCTGGCTTCCTGCTCGGTCGGATATTTCTTGCTCGTCACCGCCGCGAGAATCTGATCAAGAATCTTCTCGGCGGTGGCGGTATCTTTGGCATTGATCAGATAAAGTTCCGCGAGTTTCTCGGCGGCGAGAATCTCGGTCGGATCCATCTTCAAGGCGATTTCAAGTTCGTCCTTGGCCTGCCCCAGAGTCTTGGCGTCTTCGGGCTTTTTGACCTTCAGGCCAGGAACCTGACCCATGAAAGCCATCGCTTTCAATCGGTGAGCCGCCGGATCAACCGAACCATTCTCGACGCCGGTCTGGAGATCCTTGATGTGAATCAGTTCATCCGCCGCTTCGACCGCGGCGAGATAACGGGATTCGTTCACCTCGATCTGCGACTCGTTGAAGTTGTCCGCGAAGTTCCGGACCAGCTCTCCGTAAGTCAAATAAAGCTCGATAAGTCTGCGACGGGTAGCGAGACGATCCTTGCCCTGGGGATCGAGACGGATCAACTTATCGTGAACCTGGGCGGCCTGAAGAACCTGTTCCGCCGAATTCGCCGATTTTGAGAGAATATCCGCCTTCAATTGCAGAGCTTCCAGATCATCAGGATTTCCCGACAAGAATCGATCAATGTGACGAAGTGCAAGGTCGTTTTCGTGCTTTTCAATGCTTTCCCGGACCTGAGAGAGCGCCGAGGTTCGAACACTTCGTGACGATTGCGACCAGATCAGCGCAATCAAGACGACGAGACCGACGGAAATTGCACCAAGAATTCCAAGGTTCCGGAAATTCAACTGAGACTTCTTCGCACTCATCGAGGGCGATTGAGGGGATGAAGCCTTTCGGGACCGGTTCTTGTTTCGAGACATTGCGATCGCAAGCTCCCGCTGTAAATTCGATAGAAGTAGTTGCGATTGGAAAATCCGGCAGAGCAACTATCAACATTATAAATTAGCATAACCCCCAACCGCAACCTCGACCGTTGGGGCGAATGGATTCATCATCGACGAATGTCAGATCGATCCATGGATACTCTTGACAGGGTAACGCCCAGGATACCGTCGGGTTTTGGCCAGGGAGTACCGGACGACAAGGCTGGAAAGACTGAGAGCCGATGACAGGGCGTCCCGACTCATTTCAGAGAGGCTCTTGAAAAGAATCGTGATTCGAGCGGGATGTCCAAAAGACGCGGATTTACGACCAAATCTCGTCCTGATGAGGAAATGATTCAAGCGTCCCCTCCAAGGCAATCCGTCCTCACAACTCGCAAAACATGGCGAAAATCGAGCTAAGACATACTGATCGATGGATTCCATCGGGGTTCGACTAACTATCAGTGACTTGAATTCCCGCTATTTCAGTTGTCGAACGGATGGACCAAGGAATCGACGAAGAGCAAATCTTCGCCGCGACGAGTTCCAAACGGTCGTAAAGTCGATCGGTCGGCCGGTTGGTTCCGCTCGTCTCAGGGCATTTTCTCGTTGACCACGATGTAGAGAAAATTCTCTCCACGATAATTTGACGCCTTTCCAGTCGTCGTGGACGATTTTCCATCCTCTGAGTAAACCGTCAACGAGGTTTCCACGATCTTGCCCGCCTTTTTATCGACCCGTTCGATCGTTCGAGCGTCGATTCGCTTCAGGGCGATTGTGTCGGCATAGGAATGGCCGACGATCGGATAATCCTTGCCATCCAGCTTCGCCTTGAAGCGAGACTCGGTCCGTATTCCATCCGAGTCGATCCGAACGCCAATCACGCGGGCATGACCATCGACCGCCTCGATCGTCGAGGTCAGGCTCTGTGGGGGCTTCTCATCGCCAAGCTTTGACTTCTTGACATTCAATTTCCAGGTTCCGACACCGGGAACCTCGGATTGGGCACAGAGAGTGCCCGGCAGAAAAATAATCGATGCAAGAACACACACGAACGGCAACGCGAAGCGATGCGGTGGCATGAAGACATCCTGGAAACAACGGGGGATACGATCGAGAAGAAGCGATTTGATCAAACGATCATACTATTTGGGAGAGGAAATGATAAAATAATCTTCCTGATCGAGTGAGTCAATCAAAATCATGGAAATTCAGGAATCGCAACATGGGGCCAGGTCCAACGGCCTCTCCGACCAAATCAAAACGCTTGTACGCAGAGCATCCTGCCCTCGCACGACGAGTGGCCGAAAAATCGACATGAACGGTGAGGCACTACGAGAAACCGGTTGGCGGTGAACTGGTCGAGGACATGCCGGAGGAGTTGGCGTAGCGGCATTCGTCGCGGTGGTTCGGCCCATCGGGATAAAAACCCGAGCGATCTCGCCCTCGTCGGGCCAGAGGATCGCGCGGGCCTTGGATGATCGTGACCGACTTGGTTCAGGACTTCCTGGGCCCCAGGTCTTCCTGAATCAAATTGAAGAAG
>JAJYCH010000738.1 GCA_021778575.1 Planctomycetota bacterium | reverse complement strand
GGTCTGGCCAACCTCGACCCTTCGGTCTCGTTCTTCCTTGTTATCGAGCATCTCGCGCAAGGTTGCCGCGATCGCCGCCTCGTCGGTGGGTTTGAAGTACCAGCCGGCTTCGCCGCCGATTTCGGGTAAGGCGGTCGAGTCCGCCAGGGCGACCGGAATCTTCTGGGCCATTGCCTCGACGACGGGGATGCCGAAGCTCTCGCAGGTCGAGGGGAAGACGAGCGCGGTCGCCTCGGCATAGGCGGCGAGCAACTCGCGTCCCTGGCGATATCCCGGGAGCTTGACGACGGCCTTGCCTCCCAGCTCGTCGATGGCCTGGCGGATGGGCTGCGCCTCGGACTCGGCACCGGCCCCGAGCAGGACGAGGGCCAGTTCGCCGCTGGCGACCTCGCGGAGCTTTCCGGCCGCGCGGACCAGTCGGACGAGGTTCTTTCGAGGCTGAAAGCTCGCGACCGAAAGAAGATACGGCATTCCGGTCGGCAGGCCGAAGTCGAGCCGGACCGCCGAGCGTTCGCGAGCCGCCGCCGTCCCGAAAAAGATCTCCTCGGCCGCGTTGGGAACGTATGCCACCTTGTCGCGACAGCGTGGATACATCTCCAGAAGCTGCGACGTGTTATAGCGTGAGACCGACAGGATCAGGTCGGCCCGATCGAAGACCTTCGACAGGAGCGCCTGGCGTCGAGGGCCGCCGAACCGGATATCCTGGAGGATGTCGTGACTGGTCACCGCCAGCCGGGCCTTGCGGGTGGGAACGAATAGCTCGCTGGGACAGTAGACCCAGTCGACCGCCCCGGTTCGCCACTCCAGCGCCGGGCCGCCGGCGACTCTCCAGAACCGGAGCGCCTGCCGGGTCGAGATCGGTAGCTCCTTGCGCCTCAGTCCGTCAAGCCGTTCCCAATAAGCCAGGCCATCGGGCTCGGAGATCCGTCCCGAGACGACCGTCAGGTCGACGTCCGGTCGATTTCCCAGACGATCGAGTTGCCCCAGCGCGTGGCGGGTCACTCCGGTCGGGTTCCGGCAGGAGTTCATGTCGAACAGCCAGGCGACTCGGATCGATTGGGCCATCGCGCTCAAGGGTGCAAGATCCACCAGGTCATCATTGCCAGGCAGGTCGCCACTCCGGCCACCACCCACCAGGGTTTTCGCGAAGGGTCGTCCTCTCGCGACAGATAGAGCCCGCATTCCGGGCAACGCTCGGCGTCGTCGTAGACCTCGGCCCGACAGTGCGGGCAGGGCATCGTGGGGTCGTCGTCGGTCTGGTGATCCCAATCCTCGTCATCGTCGCCGGTATCATCGATTTCGTAATCGCTGAGGATCATCGCGCGGGGTTCCTTCGGTCAGGTCAGCGTCCGATGCTCGCCTGTTCCCTCCTGGGCGTCGCGGTCGCGGCGATACCAGCTCCAGAGCAGCCGGAGCGTCGCGTAGTCGACGAGCGACTGCGAGCTGGCGAACTCGAAGTCGTCGAGGTTCTCGTTAGCGACCAAGGCGTCGGTCGAGGGCGTGATGAAAGCCGACCGGGCGAATCGTCGGAGGTCACCGACGAGCTTGGGGAAATTCTCGGCGGCGGAAGGGGCCAGCCGATCCCCCAGATAGCCGAAATTCATCTGGTTCTCGATGATCCGGAACGCCAGTCGAGGGTCGCGCCGGACGATGATGACCTCGCCGATCGGGTCGCGAGGAACCCGGAGCGAGCGCGACTTCCGGGCCGTCCGGGGGGCTCGGCCGATCGCCGCGCGGAAGCCGGTCGAGAGCGCGTTGACCCAGCCCGGGGGCGTGACGTCGCGAAACTCATCCTCGGCGGCGATCTTCCCCGCCGCGATCAGCTCGATCTTGTCCCAGGGGACCCAGTGCGTCGGCTCGCCTCGGAGGCCGGTCACGCGGAAGCCGCCGTCGAGACAGGCGGCCTCGTGGATCGTCCGGGGGCGGCTGATATCAGGAAAGGCGTCGGTCCGCCAGGCCTCGGCGGCGACTTCGAGTTCATACAACCCATCGATCAGCCGACGGGTCTGCCCTTCGTTGAGAATTTTCGGCCAGAGACCGGGAACCTTGGCAACCCACTGCATGGCGTCGGCCGGATGGGCGCCGGTGACCTCGCTGAACAGGTCGCGGACCTTGTGCGGGTCGTCGAGCTCGTCGAAGACCACCAGGCGATAGAGGACCTCGTTCTGTGCCATCGCCGTGCCTCGGACTGCGGTGAGTCGTTGCAATTGCCCGGTTCTTCGATGATGGTAGCAATCTGGCGGCCGGTTCGCCATCGCCCGGGTTGATTCGTCAGCAGGATTGCAAACTGATCGGACAATTGTAGGGTCCGCTGTGCGGACCGTGGTCTCGATCCACAAATCTCGCTGGTCCGGTCGTTGCCCCGTGGTCGGGCCAAGGTCGCAACCACGGTCCGCACAGCCGACCCTACCAGACGTTGCAATCCTCTGGGCTGATTCGCCTCGTTACAATCGCACAACCAACCTGAGATCGATCCTCCGAGATCCCCAGCGATGCTGATCACGACCGAATTCGTCGATATCCCCGTGGACGGCTCGCCGATGCGTCTGTTCGTCGCGAGCCCGAAGGCCGAGGGACGCTACCCGGGCGTCGTCTTCTATTCCGACATCTTCCAGTTGACCGACCCGATGCTCCGGATCTCGAAACGGCTGGCCGGCTACGGTTTCACCGTGATCGCCCCGGAGATCTACCACCGGATCGAACCGCCGGGGACAGTGCTGGGATTTGAAATCGACCGAGCCCGAGCAATGGACGAT
Organism: Planctomycetota bacterium; assembly: GCA_021778575.1. GTDB lineage: Bacteria > Planctomycetota > Planctomycetia > Isosphaerales > Isosphaeraceae > Tundrisphaera. Next base: position 375 of record JAJYCH010000738.1, on the reverse strand, counting down.
TCTGGCAAGGTTGCCACGGCCGACTTCGATACGGATATTCGAGCCGCGCTCGACTTTCTGAGCACGCATGCAAAGGTCGATCCCGCGAAGATCCTCGCCGCCGGATTTTGCTTTGGCGGGCACCTGGCATTTCGAGCGGCCTTGCAACCCGACGTGAAGGCGACCACCTGTTTCTACGGGACCGGCATCCACAACGACAAGCTGGGCTCTGATCCCGCCGAGTCGTTGAGCCGGGCGAGCGCGATCACCGGAAAACTGCTGATGGTCTTCGGAACCCTCGACCCGCACATTCCCGAGGAGGGCCGGACCAGGATTGATGAAGCCTTGAAAGCCGCCGGGGTCGATTTTCAAATCAACCTCTACCCCGCCGAGCAC
>JAJYCH010000737.1 GCA_021778575.1 Planctomycetota bacterium | reverse complement strand
CCATCGACAGCCCACCGACCACGGCGAGGCCTCCCGCGAGAGCCGCCGCGATCCAGCGGTTCCGGCCGACGTCCTGACGGAAGGTGATCGCCAGCGGAAACAGGAGTAAGCCGAAGTAAATCATCCCCAGAAAAGCCTCATCGCTGCCGGTGACCAGACTGACCACGAACAGACCAGCGGCCAGAAAGAAACAGAGCCCGATGCAGCCCGACGCCAGTTTCTCGTCGGCGGTGAGGGCGAGCCGGCCGAACTTGTTGAACCGGAGCGTGAGGTTGAACAAGGGGCTGGAGACCCAGGTCATCAGGACAAACCCGAAGCTCAGGACCAGGATGGGCACCACCAGCGGCGCGAGCGCCGGATTGGCCCGGGCGACCTGGTTGAGGATCTGGCGGCCGAAGACGATTCCGAGGATCACGACCCACTGGGCGGCGGCGCTCTGTCGTCCCATCCAGAGGAAGAAGCCGAGCATCACCCGGTAGATCCAGAACCGGGCCTTGAGCGATTCGACGATCCCGGATCGCGCCCATTCCAGGTCGGGGTCGATCCGGAGCGCCTCGCGGAAATGTTCGAGCGCCTGTTTGTGGTCGCCCCGATGGAGGAGCATCCAGCCCTGGTTGGCGTGCGTCCAGGCATTATCGGGGTTTTCGGCCAGCGCGGTCCCCAGGGTTGCCGAAGCCTCGTCCTTCCGACCAAGCTGCACCAGCGCCATCGCCCGGAGATTCAGGCAATTGAGCTGTTCGGGATCGAGCGCCAGACCACGATTGGCGGCTTCGAGAGCCGCTTTCCAGTCGCGACGCTCCATGGCGATGGCGGCCAGAAGGGCGGGATAGTCGGCGTCGTCGGGGTCGAGCTGGATCGCGGTCAGCGCGGCGGCCTGGGCCTCGGCCAGCCGTTTCTTGCTCTGGAGCGCGGTCCCCTTGACGTAATGGCAGAACGCCAGGTTCGGCCCGCAGCGGACCGCTTCCTCGGCCTCGGCCAGGGCCTCGTCCGTTCGCTTGGCTTGATCGAGACAGAGCGAGAGAAATGCGTGCCCGAGCGGGTCGTCGGGGGCCGACGCCAGCCCTCGACGGAATTCGCGTTCCGCCAGGTCGTGCCGCCCTTGCTGAAGCAAGAGTAAGCCGCGCTGATGCTCTGAGTTCATGAAATTTTCAGGTATTTAAGGATGTCGTCATAGATGCCGCCCTGATTGGAATAGAGGGCGTGGTTGCGGGCGGTCGAGAACCATTCGCGGGTCGACGGGCGAACCGTTCCGGCGGCGGCGAGCAAGTCCTTGGTGACCAACGGTTTGGGAATTCCCGACTTCATCGCCTCGCGGAGCTTGGCCTCGACGGCAAGCTCGACGACGGCCCGGAGGTCGGCCCCCGAGAGGTTCTCGGTTTTTTTGGCCAGGTGGTCGTAGTCGAGATCCTGGATCGGCTTGCCTCGGCAGAGCAGCCGGAGGATCGAGGCTCGGGCTGACTGATCGGGAGGCGGGACGAAGAGAATCCGGTCGAACCGGCCGGGGCGTCGGAACGCCGGGTCGAGATGCCAGGGGGCGTTGGTCGCGGCGAGGACGAGAACCCCTTCGTTGGAGTTCTCGACGCCATCGAGTTCCGAGAGGAACTGGTTGATCAGTTGTCGGCCGCCACTGGTCTTCAGGTCGGTCCGGCTCGCCGCGAGAGCATCGACCTCATCAAAGAACAGGACGCAAGGGGCGTTCGACCGCGCCTGTTCGAAGAGAGCGTGCAAGTTCCGCTCGCTGTTGCCGATCCACATCTCCAGGACGTCGTTGATCCCGACGGCGAGGAAGCTCGCGGCGATCTCGCCGGCCGTCGCGCGAGCCAGGTAGGTCTTGCCGCAACCGGGCGGGCCGTAGAGCAAGATTCCGCCGCCGATCGTCTTGCCGTAGGCCCGGTAAAGTTCGGGATGATTCAAGGGGTGGATGATCTTGATCCGGATCTCTTCCTTGAGCGTCTCCATCCCGCCGACGTCGGCGAACTTCAAGGTCGGTCGTTCGACCTCGGCCTCGAATTCGCCGGCAGGGTCGGACCAGGTCGACCGGACTTTCCCCTCGACGACCTCATCCGACATTTCTTCGGGGGATTCGCCGGGCTCGTCGGATCTTGAATCGCGAATTCCGAGCCGATCGGCGAACTCGCGGTCGCTCACGGTCGGGTCGGCGTCGACCCCTTTCCGATATTGTTGGACGGCTTCGGCCACCTCGCCGGCCTGGAACAGGAGTCGAGCGAGGAGCACGAACGCCCGGGGCGGGGCTCCCGGCGCCTGGGTGACGTCTTCGAGGATCACCGTCGCCAGGTTGTTCTTGCCTTGCTGGTGAAACGAACTGGCCAGACCCAGCTTGAGGTGAAGATCCTCGGGCGCCATCGCCAGAGCTTCGCGGAACTCGACCTCGGACAGGTCGGGTCGTCCTTGCCCCAGCAAAGTTTCGGCGAGATGCCGCCGGAGCGGGATGTTCTCGGGCGAGAAGCGAAGCGCTTCCCGCAACGTTTCGATGGCTCGATCGCCATTCACAAAAGACTCTCCGGAGGAGAGGGACGGTCAACCAGAATTTGTCGCTGACTTATCCTAATGATTACGATGATCCAGGGTCAAGGTGATCGATCGCGTCGAAACCGTCCTGGACGGATGTTCGGTCGGTCGAGCCTGCCCAGGATCATCCAGGAACGAAAAAACCCGGTCCCCCTGGCGAGGGACCGGGTTGGTTCCATGAACGATCTGGTTATCCTGGCCGCCCGGACAGTCCTTGCATTGACCAGGTCCGCCGGGAAGCGAATTACCTTGGGCTTGTTCAACGACAGAAAAACTTCGAGTGCGGCGGCACGACCGACAACTCAACGCAATCAGGGAGCACTCGGGCTCAAACCCGTTGCCTTCGAGGCGTTGGGGTTGCGGGGAGGCGTGACACCTTCGGTTTTCGCCGTTTTTGGAGTATTAGGGATGACGGCCGGCGGTTTGGCCGTCGGACCCTCCGAGGTGTCACAGCCGATGATCGCGGTGAGCGACAAGGCAACCAAAGCAATCCGAGAGGTCCGATTCATCAAGTGGGGCTCCGCGATCCGGTTGGGACTGAGCAAGTCGAATGAGCAGCGAGCAGCGAGTCGATCAATAAGAGTCGGCCGAAACAACGCGGCCACCG
>JAJYCH010000736.1 GCA_021778575.1 Planctomycetota bacterium | reverse complement strand
CATCTGGACGGCCTGCCTCGTCGCTCGATCCGCCGAACGGAACGCGGTGATCGGCAAGTTCTCGTCAAGCTGAAGCTCCGCGAGTTCGAGCCCGACCGAGACCAGGCGGGCTCGCTCGATCGGTTCGAGCGACTCGCGCCGCTCCAGACCGAGGACGATCGACTCGACCTCGCTGAGCCGGGGGTTCATGTCGAGCGCTTTCTCGAGCCTGGCGACCTGGAGCGCCGACTCCGCCAGTCCGATCGTCTCGGCGGGGTCGTCGGGAGACCGTTCGAGTCGATGCCGTCGATCGAGGAGAATCGCTCGATCGAGTTCCAGCGAGCGAATGACGAGGTCGCGACTGTCTGCGCTCCGGCTCGAACGACCTCGGATCTCCGCCAGTCGGGCCAGGCCGAGAGCCAGTTGGTCGCGATCCACCAGGGAATCGGGTTCGTCACGCAAACGCTGTTCGGTCAGGACGACCAGCTCGGCCCAGTGATTCTCGGCGGATCGATCGTTGCCTCGCGAATCGGCCCGCTCGGCAAGTCGACGGTGCGACTCGATGGCCAGCTCAACCAGATTCGGGTCCCTGGCGAGCATCGGCGCCAGTTTCTCGACCTCGGACCAGGCCCGATCGGCCCGGGATGGTTGCCGATCGGTTTCATCGACGCCCGGGCTCTCTGCCGGTCGCGCCAGATCGATCAACGATCGGTAGGTTCGCCGGGTCAGGCCAAGATCGGTCCGCCGGTGCTGTTCGGCCACTTGCCAGAACCAGGTTGTCGTGAGAAAGAGGACCAGAAGAATGGCCGTGATCGCCAGTGTGATGGGTTGGAAATTATGCCGTCGATTCGATTTCGGTTGCGGAGGCTCGGTCGGTTCGGGTAACGCATCACCGACGAGATACTGCCGGAGATCCCGGGCGAAGTCGAAGGCCGTCGCGTAGCGCTCGTGTGGCTTCTTGGCCAGTGACTTCAAGCAGATCGCTTCGAGGAACGGCGGGACCTCTTCGTTGAGCAGCCGTGGGGGGGTCGGATCGAGTTCCTGGATCTGGGTGAGCAAGAGCCGATTCCGGCCGAGAAACGGCAGTGATCCGGTGAGCAGTTCGTAAAGGACAACCCCCGCGCTGAAGATATCGCTCCGAGCATCGACACCCGAAGGCGATCCACTGGCCTGTTCGGGCGACATATAGGCCGGGGTGCCGATCAAGGCGTTGAACTGCCCGGATGGCGAGATTGTCGATTCCCCCGAAGAGAACTTTGCCAGGGCGAAGTCGGTCAGATGCGGCTGCCCCTTGCGATCGAGAAGGATGTTCGCCGGCTTGAGATCGCGATGGATAATCCCCTTGCGATGCGCGTAGTCGAGCGCCTCGGCCACCTGGATCATCAGCACGGCGGCTTCCTCGGGCGCGAACGGAGCGATCCGGAGTTGCTCGGCGAGGGTCGTCCCTTCGACATAAGCTCTGACGATGCAAACAATACCTTCGATCGGAGCCGCATCATGGATCGCCACGATGTGAGGATGAACCAGGTCGCGTGCGGTGATCGCCTCGCGCAGGAAGGCTCGATCGTTGGGGTGGGCCGAGAGGATTTCGGGGCGAGGGATCTTCAGCGCCACTTCGCGGTTGAGGAGCGTATCCCAGGCCCGAAAGACCATCGCGAATGAGCCGGTGCCGATCTTCTGACGGATCTCGAACTTACCGAACCGCCGGGGCAAGGCCGTCTCGCTCAGGTCGGGAAGCTTGGGAACGCTCCGGAGATCGGGCGGGCGCGGGGTTGGCAGGCTGGGCGGATCATCCGTTCCCGGCATGAGTTCGTCGCGAAATTCCGGAAACCGCTCGACGAATCGGGTTCGGGACAATCCCCGGTCGTTGCGGCTCCGCAGCGACCATTCGGATCGGATCAATTCGAGGACTACCACGCGCGACTCGGAGAGGCTCGGGTAGCGGTCGAGGTATTCCTCGACCCGCGCGTCCTCACCGTTCTTGATCCGATATTCCAGTTCGGTCTGGACCAGTTCGATCAACAAGAACCGGCCGTAGATCTCCCCCTCGGGCAGGAAGTCATCGACGCTCGGCCGCTCGCCGCGCTTCCAGATGGCCTCAAAGTCCCTGATGATTGCTTCGAGTCGATTTAACTCCTTTCTGGGAATCTGCTTACTGTCACCGACGATCATGCTCGCGGCCTTTCCCGGACTGGCTTGGATTCGAGAGATCGGAGCGAACGGCAGCCGGTGCCCGAGTCAATCGATCCCGTTCAGGAGGTCGAGTTCGATCAGTTCTTCGCGGATGCGTCGGAGAGCCCGGTAAACCATTCGCTCCGAGCAATCACACGCCAGGGCGATCTCGACGCGAGTATCCCCTTGAAAGGCGAGCTCCGCGATCAACCGATCCAAGGGGTCGAGCCGCTCGATCAATCGATCCCAGATCTCCGCGAGCATCAGCCCTTCGAGCGGCGTCGGCTGGCGATCGAACTCGGACCGCGCCGGATTTGCCTGGAGAACATCGAAGCCATCGACCTCGGCGGTGTAGTCGCGTCTGGTCGCACGCCAGAACCGATGACGCTTCTGGCATTTCCGGATGGTGATCACGACCAGGAGCGACCAGAGTCCGCCCCAGTCGGCCAGTTCGTAGTTCGAGCTTTTCATCCGCTTGAGAAAGCTGAGGTAGACCGACTGAATCACCTCCTCAGGGTCGGCCTTGACGCGGAGCCTGGCCTCGAACTGTCGGCTCGCCAGGGCGATCAACCGATGGGCAAATTTCTCGTGGACCCGCGTGACGACGATCGGGTCGCCATTCCTGAGTCCCTCAAGCATTTCCGGGAAGGAAAGTTCCTCTGTCATGGGCGAAAGGACTCAAGAGGGGGAGACTGATTGAGTCTTTGGAAGACCTATTAGAACCGAAGTGTACATCCACGCAAAAAAAATTTGGCAGGGTTCTCATTTTTTTGCTCATTACCTTTATAGGGAGACACATCAGTGGTGAGAAAAGCTCGGCCATGGTGCCAGAGCGATCGCTTCGAGGAAGAAACTCGCCATCGGAACGATCCTGCTAAATCATTGTGCTCCCTATCGTTAGTGACAGTTCGTGAAATTGTTCTGATCCGTCGAGGTTCGATTTCCCCCCCCGAACCTCTACCACGGGAATAATGTGAGTGAGTGTAAGGATTG
>JAJYCH010000735.1 GCA_021778575.1 Planctomycetota bacterium | reverse complement strand
GTCCAGATCATGACCGAACCGAAGAACGCGCTGGTCAAGCAGTACAAACGGTTCTTCGAGATGGAACAGGCCGACCTCGAATTCACCCCCGAGGCCCTGATCGAGATCGCCAAGAAGGCCAAGGAAAAAGACACCGGGGCCCGAGGGCTCCGCTCGATCGTCGAGGAGATCATGCTCGACGTCATGTACGAATTGCCCGACAAGGCGGCCAAGGAAAAGGGCAAATACATCATCACGCCCGAGGTCGTCCGCAAGGAAAAGAGCCTCTTCGACACGCCTCCGATCCCGATCCCCACAGCCAAGGAGCGGAAGAAAGAAAGCGCGTGAGCGTCGGTTTCACCAAAATAGGAAGTCCTCGTTGGTCACAATCGCATCTCCAGATCGGAAAACAGAGAAACAAGTGTTAGCTTTCTTGCTTGGCCGATTCTAGGACCGTGCTATTCGCTCTGGCGAGACTCTGGTCCTTGAGTCGGCCTTGGAAGAGTTGGCCAACTCGAATATTCCTTTCTACGTCAAAGGCTAATTAGAAAAATCGCAAGATTGAAATCAAGGTAAGTCATGCCGGACCTATCTCGCGAGGCTATTATCGAATCCGCTAGAGAGGCGGCAAAGAACCACGATGGGCCTTTGTGTAGAGACAAATTTATTCAAATCACGGGCCACACCAGCTTTCACATTTATCGATTGTTCCCGGAAGGTGGATGGTCTGAGATTCGGACACTGGCTGGACTCGATCGACACCCAAGAAGCAAAGATCCACTGACAGATGAGCAGCTACTCGAGGAATATCATCGAGTTGTATCCAGTCTCGGAATACTTCCAACTTGGCATCGGTTCGACTCAATGGCGAAAGTTTCATCGGCTACGGTGAGAAAACGTTTTGGCGGTAATCAAGGCTTTAGGTCTCGTTATCACGCTTGGCTTGAAGAAAATTTCCCAGATTCACCGCTACTCGCCTTAGTGCCAAGCAATTCAAAAAAAGTACGCGAATCAATGGTGACTCCGTCAACGCAAGCTGCATTTGCAGTTCAATGGAACAAGACTGAAAGTGTTCAATACGGTGCTCCGATTAACTTCCGTGGATTGCGTCATGCGCCGATCAACGAACAGGGTGTCGTCTACTTGTTCGGGATGGTCAGTTCGGAACTGGGGCTGATTGTCGAGGCGGTGCAATCGAACTTTCCTGACTGCGAGGCAAAACGATGCGTCGATCACAAGCACGACCGCTGGCAAAGAGTCAGCATCGAATTCGAATATGTCAGTCGCAATTTCCGAGATCATGGTCACGACCCGAACGGTTGTGACTTGATCATTTGTTGGGAGCATAATTGGCCTGAATGCCCAATTGAAGTTATTGAACTCAAGAGAATCATCGATAGTTTAACCAGTTAGTATTTCTCCACAAACCATTTTCACATTTTCTTTAATACCAATTACATCTCAAAGGATCTCAAATCAAAAGGAGCGGTGACGTGGAAAAAGACGCATTCGAGCGATCGTTAAAAGCGTTCACGCGACGGTCGCCGTTCCATCCGTTTCTGGTCGAGTTGACGAGCGGATTCCAGCTCCAGGTTGATCATCCCGAAGCGCTCGTCTTTCGTAATTCGATCGCCGTGCATTTCAATCAGGAGGGAATCCCCACGCTATTCGACCATCAAGGGGTTGCCCGGATGGTCGGCACGGCGGATGTTTCCTCGAACTCTTGAGCGATTGCTGATGCCGCGTCGCCTGCTCGTCGTCGAACAACGGATGATCCTCCGGGGGAAGGGCTTGATGCTCACCCCGGGGATCATCCTGTCGGCTGGCCAGCGGATTCAGGCGGGAGACTCGGTCGTTCTCAATCGTCCCGATGGCTCAAGCTTGGTCGCGACCATCCAGGGAACCTCGTCAGCCATCGAGCGCGGCTCGTCCAATCAACTGTTTCTGATGCTTGACCTACTGGATAAAAATCAGGCACCGATCGGAACGGAAGTTTGGTCGATCGGCACTTGAAAATGTTTTCCATGCCGAATATCCCTTCAAGTCCAGCCTCCCATCAATCTGGCGTTCACAGATGTCTTCAGATCAATGGATGCCATGCTGGAAGACGGAACGAACCCTGACCGTCCTACTACGTTTCGTCGCTCGACGATGAGAAGCCAGGTGCAGAGCACAGCCGCTTTCCTGGTCAGTCCCGTCCTGGGATGTCTGGTCCCTGGCGGATTCTTGTACGGAAGCACGACATAATCGCCCGTGAGCGGATGCGGCAGTGCCGTGGTGATTGCTCCCGCGACGATGGGATATCCGGCCGCCAACGCGTCGTCGGGTGTGAGAATCACGACTCGACGTGTCTTCGGATTCTGCCCCTGCGGGTCGAGAACATGATCGACGAACAGGATATCCGCGTAACCGATCGGGAAAGACTGGGCAACTTCGCCGGGATCATTCATCCTCTTCCGACCAGTTTGCTGGAGGTTGATACGGATAAGCTTGAGGGTAGATTTCGTCCGCGAGCCGGGAAGTTCCCTGGATCTCGGCGAGTCGGCGGGCCTCGACTTCGGTCTTCTCGGGGACTTCGGCGAGCCAGTCGTCGATAGCCTGAAGGATGTTCGCCTGGAGCGAATCGTAACTCTCGGCCTGCGCGACGCAGCCCGGGAAACGGGGAACTTCGGCCCAATACCCTCCGCCTTCGATGGCGTGGATGACGGCTTGAATCACGATCGGAACACTCAGGGTGGTCGTCATCGGGCTACTTTACGTCAAGGGTTTGGTCGCTCTTTCATTGATCTTACCAGGAACCAAAAACAGACAGAATAGACCGAGGGTCCATCCGAGGATGAACCCTCGTTCTCATCCAACCTTACGCCACATTCCGCCGGCGCTGGAACGGCAGGATCGTCTGGGCGTCGAAGAACCCGGCGATCGAGCCCACGACATGGCGGAGTGCCTCGTCGGACAGCTCGGGATACATCGGCAAGGCGATCGTCTCGGTGGCCGCAGCCTCGGACTGCGGGAAGTCGCCCGCTTTATGGCCGAGGCTGGCGAAGCAGACCTGAAGGTGGAGCGGAATCGGGTAATAGATCTCGCTGCCGACCCGGTTCGCCGCCAGATGGTTGCGCAGCGGGTCGCGGGCGTCGGCCGGAACCCGGATCACGAATTGATTGTAG
>JAJYCH010000734.1 GCA_021778575.1 Planctomycetota bacterium | reverse complement strand
AGCGATGACGCACCATCGGGACGATCACGTGGCGAGAACAACAACGGTGCGTCTTCGCTGACGCTCGACACACCCTACTCTAAAGACGAGGCTGGCTCGAAAACCGGATCTCCCCCGCCTCGAAGACAATCAGCTCGCCAAGCTGGAATGGCTCCCAACCGCTCGAACTCAGCGGACAGGTCGCCACCACGATTCCCTGGTTTTTATCGCTTGTCGTCAAATCGACCGCGACCGTTTCATCCTCGAAGTGTTGCGGCTGAGCGGTTGCGAACCAGGTCTTCCGATAATTCAAACCCTTCCAACCGTTCACGTCGTGATAGACGAAAAGCCGATGACCATCCGAAAGCAAGACATTCAACTTGCCGAACCGGTTGGCATCGGCCAGCGTTTCGTGAAGCCATTGCCAGTCGGCCGGATCATCCAGAGCCTTGCCTCGCTGGTCGATCCGATCGAGCAGATGGCAGAAAAATCGTTCGGAATCGGTCGCGCCGATCGGTTGAAATCGGCCCAGGGGTAAATCCCAGGCCGGTCCGTCGAGCGTTCCGTTGTGGGCGAAGCAATACTCACGACCTCCCGATTCTCGGGCGAACGGATGCGTGTCGGCATGAGTCGGCGAGCCTCCCATCGTCTTGTGGCGGACGTGGGCCAGGTAGATCCGGCTCGACAGGCTCGCTTCGGTCTCGAAGAACCGGGCCTGACGGCTGGCCGACCACTTGATGGGTTCCTTGAACAGTCCGAGGGACTGGTCGGGATACCAGCCCAGGCCCCAGCCGTCGGGGTTTTCCTCGCCTCGCGGGCCGAACTCACGGAGCGAAAAGCCCGCCGAGATCGGCCGATCGAACGACATGGCCATCAATTCGCACATAGTTCGTCTGCCTGTTCCGGACCGGCGAATCAAACTCTTCAAAGAGACCGATCTGCTATTCCGCGTGAAAATCCGGTTCGAACGGCCCACTTTCGAAGGAATATCAGTCGGTGGGAACACCGTGCTCGTCGAACCAGCGCCCCAGGCGACGCAATCCTTCGTCGATGGAAACCTTGGGTTGATAGCCCAGGTCGCGACGCGCCGCGGTGATATCGAACCAGTGCGCCGTCGAAAGCTGATGAACCAGGAACCGGGTCATCAGCGGCTCACCTTCGAGTCGTAAGGCGCGATGGGTCGACTCCATAAGAGCTCCGGCCAGCCAGGCGACTCCCGTGGGGACCGACTTCCGGACCGGTTCGAGTCTCGCCGCCTTGAGGATGCCATTCACCAGATCCCAGAGCGGCCAGGGGTCGCCCTGGGAGACGAAGTACGCCTTGCCGCCGATATTACCGAACGAACCCAACCGGTCGGCCGCGAGTAAATGAACTTCGGCCGCGTTGTCAATATAGATGGAGTCGACCCGATTCAAGCGATTGCCTATTTTGCGGAGCTTCCCCGCCCGCGCCCGAGCGATGATTCGAGGGATCAGGTGGTTGTCTCCCGGTCCCCAGATCAGGTGAGGTCGCAAGGCGACCGTGGCCAGGTTGGCTTCGTTTGCTCGAAGGACAATCCGCTCCGCCTCAGCCTTGGTCGCGGGATAATCGGCGTCGAACTTGTCGGGATAAGGGATCGACTCGTTCACGCCTTCCAGGTCTCCACCACCGTAAACCACGCTGGGGGAACTGGTGAAGACAAGTTTGCCGATCCCGTGAGCCCGGCAAGCCTCGACGACATTGCGGGTTCCTTCGACATTCGCCCTGACAAAATCTTCCCGAAGACCCCAGATTCCCGCCTTTGCCGCGACGTGAAAAACAACGTCGCACCCTTTGGCGGCCTGCATGGTGATAGCCTTATCGCCGACATCCCCTCGGATTGTCTCGACACCAAGGACTCGAAGCTCGGGGTAATCTCCCCGACTCAGCGAACGGACCGTATCGCCCCGAGCGATCAGTTTCTTCACGATCGCGCCGCCCAGAAATCCGCCGCCGCCGGTCACAAGCGCCTTCAATGGACCTCCTTCGCGGCCCAGACGGCCAGCTTCTCGCGAAAGATCTTGGCGTTGTGGCGGATATCGACCGGAAACGCGGGGTGGCGCAGAAACGTCTCGATCTCTCGGGTGATTGGGTTCGTTTTGGCAAGAGCAAGAAGCTCGGCCTCGATCCGCCCCCAATCGCCCACCGGCACCGTTGGCTTCGTTTCCACGCACAGAATTGGCTTCGTTTTGCCCGACCTTGTCACTCCCACCAGCGCGGTCCGGGCGACGTCGGGGTGGGTATTGAACACCCCCTCGCAGGCGATGGTAAACAGGGTCCCCTGGGAGGTTTGCACCCGATGAGACTTTCGTCCCAGAAACCAGATCCGACCGGTCTCGTCGAGGCGTCCCAGGTCGCCCATCCGGTGCCAGAAGCTGCCGTTGGCTGGATCTTCGATCTTGGCCAGCGCGGTGGCTTCGTTTCGTCGATAGTAGGAACGCGTGACGACCGGTCCTTGAACGGCAATCTCGCCGACCGATCCGTCTCGAATCACCAGGTCGTCGGACCAGCTAGGAATGGGTTCGTCTTGAATCTTGATGATCGCGACGCGCATGCCCTCGACGGGTCGACCGACGCAGACGCCCTCTCCTCGGTCGGTGGCATGGCGGGTCTCGCCGAGAATCTCGTTGGAACCGAGCGAGGCGACGGGCAACGACTCGGTCGCGCCATAAGGAGTGAAAATTTGAACGTCATCGACGAGCAGCTTCGAGAAAGTCTCGAGAACCCGGGCCGGAACCGGTGCCCCAGCCGAGATCACTCGTCGAAGCGATGGGAGTTTGATCTGGCTTTCCGCGCCGTAGTCACCGACCCGGCGGATCAAGGCGGGCGAGCCGAAGAGGTTCGTCACACCAAAATCCTCGATCGCCTCGATGATCTTCCTCGGGTCCACCTGCCCGGGGCGGGTCGAATCCATCTCAGGGACGACGCAAGTCATCCCCAGAATCGGCCCGAACAGGGCGAACAGGGGGAACGTGCAGAGGTCAACCTCGCCGGGCTGGATGTCGTAGGTCTTGCGAAGAAGTTCGACCTGAGCCTGAAAGATTCCGTGGGTGTAGACTGCCCCTTTGGGAACGCCGGTACTGCCGCTGGTGAACAGGATGGCGGCGGTGTCCTCCGCGTTTACAGGAGCAATGCCCTCGGCGTCGGAC
>JAJYCH010000733.1 GCA_021778575.1 Planctomycetota bacterium | reverse complement strand
TTGCTGACGGCCGCGCCGAATCTGTCCCAGGCGTTGATTTCGGCGACGAGTCGCGCGGCCCTGGCGTTTGGAGTGGGCCGGGTGGGTGCGGGCCTGGCCACGGCGTCGTCGGTTGCTTTATTTGAAGGAGTTTCGCAGATGATGCTGCTCTCGAAGCTGAAAGTTGGGTTGGGAGTCTTGCTGTCGATGGGGTTCGCCACGACCGGGACTGTGATGCTTGCCGCGCAGGGGCAAGGTCAGAAGGAGGGGGCCAAGCCTGGTTCGTCGAAGCCGGCCGACGTGTCGGCTCCGGACCCCTTTCCCGTCGCGGAGAACACGTCGAAGCCCGGTGGCCCGTTCCGGCCTCGATCCGTGGCCGAGTTGGCGAAGGTGAGAGTGGATCAGGCTCGTCGGCGGCTCGACATCCAGTGGGGCCTTTACGAAGAGAGGCTGGTCACGATCGATCGCCTGGCCGACGCCTCGCGAGGGCTGATGCAGGCCGAACGCGACGCCAGCGACGACAAGGCCGTTCAGGTCAAGGCCACCATGGCGCACCTTATGAGGCTCAAGAGGATTCTGAAACGCGAGACTGACGAACTGGAAGCCGGACGGGCGACCGAGTCCGACGTCGCCGAGGCACAGACCGCCCTCCTTGAGGCCGAATTCGCGTTAGCCAAGGACGTGGAGTCGCCCGAGGCGAAGGCGGCGGCTGTTCCGGCTCCGGCTCCCGCCTCGACAGCCTTGAGCAAGCTGGCCGCCGAGCGGGTCGAAATCGCCCGGCGCATTTTCGAGAATTCCCAGGAACTATACCGCAACGCCAGAATCGAACTATCGCCTTACCTGGATGCTTGTCAATCGTTGCTTGTCGCCGAGGAAGCGGCGGCGACGACCAAGGCCGAGCGAATCCGGGTCGTTCAAGAACAGATCAAGTCTCTCAAGAATGCACTGGCTATGACCGAAGCGCAGCACCAGGCCGGCCGGGCGACCGTCGTCAGCGTCGACCGGGTCCGGTTGAAGATCCTTGATGCCGAGGCGCACCTGATCGAGGTTTCGGAGGCACCCGAAGGGCCGGGCGTTGCCGTCTTGCCGACCTCGGGTGGGAACCTGCCGACGATCCGAGCCGGTGATCCGAAAACTCCGGGGGGGTCCGCGCCGGGCGACGAGTGGGTCGCCACGGCTCGGAAGACTTATGAATCGTTGTTCGACGAGGTCGTGGAATTGTTCGTTGCCCCGCCCGCCCCCGGTGTGACGGACATGCTCGGGCAAGTCTTCAACCGAACGAAAGCAGAGACATTCTACCTCTGGTCTCGCCGATGGATGGAGGCTCAAAGAGACGGCGAAGGTGGCTCCAAGGCTGCCGAGGTCGCGGCCATCGAAGGACACCTGGGTCGGATGAGAGACCTCGAGCGAGGGGCGATTTTCAAGGCGATGATCAAGCGGATCAATGGAAAGCCGCCCACCGACGAGAGTCTCGCCGCCGAGATCGAGCAGATTCCGCAATTCCAGACCGCCATCAAGTTCTATCGACTCGAAGCGGAAGCCTGGCTGGCGAAGGCGAAGGCCCGCTGAGGGATCGACCTCGGTGCGTCTTCGACGCCTCGACACATCCTACTTTTCGGATCGCCGCGGTCGAGCCCGGATCGCGGCTCGGCCGGCCCATTTGGGGGCGGGGATGGCGGGGTTGGGTTCGATTTTCTTCCGGCTGAAGACCTCGCGGGCGAACTGGCGAGGGGTGACTCGCAACGATTCGGGCACGGCCTCGGCCCGGTCGAGTTCGGCTCGATAGCGGGGCAGCTCGTGCCAGCGGAGGCCGGGCCGGAGGTGGTGTTCGAGGTGGTGGTCATAATGCAACAGCCAGCGGCTCAGACCCGGCGGAAGGGCCAGTTGCCAGGTGTCGTGGAACCGGCCCGACGGAAGGTCGAGATGCTCCGTCACGATCCGGAGATTCTGAAGCAACGCCGTCACGATCAAGGGCAAGATTAACCCGCGCTCGCGGATCGCATGCGGAAGCCAGGCCAGGAGTACGCCCAACCCGACGACCATTGCCAGCGTCTCGCAGAGATACCGGCCCAGGGTCCGGCCGCGCAAGGTCTTGATCGCATGACGATGAATCAACACGACGTAAGCCAGCGATCCCACCAGAATCATCCAGCGCGAGTTGAGCGGGGTGTTGGGGTCCCCCTCGCGATTGGTGGCCTGGTGGTGCTTGAGATGGAACGCCCGGTAGGCCGACAGCGGCGTGAGCAGCGGCCAGCCGGCGAGATTGCCCAGACCCTCGTTGACCCAGCCGGTCCGAGCCAGTAACCGATGGCTGGCCTCGTGGATCAGGCCGGTCAGGACGAAAAGGCTGGCTCCCGAGACGATCGCTCCGACCGCCCAGGCTAATGGGTCGTGGGTGCTGACGAGGACGAAGCCCATCACCAGGACCACGCCCAGATGCGTCGCGATCGCCGATCGGGACCAGAGAGAGGGTCGCTCGTTCATGGTTGGTCGGTCTCCCGCGATTGGTCCGGAAAATCCGTTGCCGGTCGCCCTGTATCGGTTGTGTCGGAGGTTGGGCTTGAGCGGTTTTTCGAGAAAATCGGAGATAGTCGGTTTGGCGATCCCGGAAAACCGGATGGTTAAGGATGACGGTCGTGGGTGGATCGATGGTTTCCTGGGAGCGTTTTCGAGATTCTCGCACATGACAACGAAAATGTCGTTACTCGATATGAGAGAAGTTCAGTCCATGCGAGCGGCTCGCGAGAGTATGCCACCGGTGGAAGAGGTCGCGGAGTCTCAACCTGCCGAGTTTGAGTTGAACGGGACATTTCTTGACCGATCCGACAGTCCCGATCCGACCGGTCGGCGAAGCATGCAGACAGTCCCTTCGGTCGATCGCTCGCCGGAAAATCTGGAGCTGATTTTGAATTCGAGCCGCACGCTGTTGCCGTTCCATTTCTTGAGGACAGGCGACCGTCTGGGGCGAGCGGTGGTCAAGCTTCTTCGGAGCGACGGCGCGTCGGGAACCGGCTTTCTGGTCGCGCCGGGGATCTTGTTGACGAATCATCATGTCTTGCCCGACGAGCCGACGGCCGCCTTGACGATCGTCCTCGCCAATTTCGAGGCCGCGCATCCCGGGACCACTCCGGGCCGACCGGCGTCAGTCCCGCTCGATCCCGGCTCGCTTTT
>JAJYCH010000732.1 GCA_021778575.1 Planctomycetota bacterium | reverse complement strand
CACAGGAATTCGTTCGAGTGTACCCAGGTTTTCCGGGAGTCTCCGGTCGAACTTGCCCTGTGGCTTGCCGACGAAGCCCCTCTCTGGAGTGCGAGAGCTTGCTCTCGCTCTGGCGACCGGAGCTTGCTCCGAGCCTGAGTGACGTCGCCGACGGTTTCCCGACGAAGACCGTGGAGCAAGCTCCACGAAGCAGAGCGAGAGCAAGCTCTCGCACTCCAGAGGACAAAGCCGTCCGAGACCCCCACTGGAAAATACGGACACACCCATTCGTTCGTTCGTCAAGGCTACATCGATCGCCAGCCCCTTACCGACTTGTGCCAGGGTGGATATCATGATCTTCCCACCATGATGATGGTTCCGGGCGGTGCCTCGACGGACGGGGTGAATCGCCGGGACTGAGCCTCGGGGAAGGACGCGACCGATGGACGACGAACTGTTGAGCTTGATCGGCAAGACCGAGCTGTCGAGGCGGACCTTCGTGGTCTCGTCGCTGGCCGCGGGGTTCGCCCTGTCGGTCCAGCCCGTCTCGGCCGACACGATCACCACCAGCACCGAGGGGCTCGTGGCCGGCGAGGTCAAGGTGCCCGTGGCCGATGGCGAGATCCCGGCCTATCGCGCCATGCCCGCCAAGGGTAGCTCGTTCCCCACGGTTCTGGTCGTCCAGGAAATCTTCGGCGTCCACGAGCATATCAAGGATATCTGCCGACGGTTCGCCAAGCTCGGCTACTTCGCGATCGCGCCGGAGATGTATGCCCGCCAGGGGGACGTCTCGAAGGCCAAGAACTTCGCGGAAATCATGCCGATCGTCGCCAAGGTTCCCGACAAGCAGGTGATGTCCGACCTCGACGCCGCCGTGGCCTACGCCAAGGCGACCGGCAAGGCCGACACCGCGAAGCTGGGCGTCACCGGCTTCTGCTGGGGTGGCCGGGTGGTCTGGCTCTACGCCGCGCACAATCCGAACCTCAAGGCCGGGGTGGCCTGGTACGGCCGCCTGGTCGGTCCGGCCGGCGAACTCCAGCCCAAGCATCCGGTGGACATTGCCGGGGAGCTGAAAGCACCGGTGCTCGGCCTCTACGGCGCGGCCGACACGGGAATCCCGATCGCCTCCGTCGAGAAGATGCGCGAGGCCCTGAAGGCCGCCGGCAAACCGGGTGAGATCATCGTCTATCCCGAGACCCCGCACGGCTTTCACGCCGACTACCGCGAGTCGTACCGCAAGGAACAGGCCGAGGACGGCTGGAAGAAACTTCTCGAATTCTTCAAGAAGAACGGCGTCGCCTGAACCGGGACGATCCGGGTGGTCGATGGTCGAGATCAAGCCTCGACTACCCGGTCTTCTCCTGTCGCGACCGAATCCGAGGCGATCTTCCATGTCCGAGCAGCACCCGGCCTGGACCCGAAAACGGGTGGGCCGGAACCGGGTCCACTGGGTCGCCTACAACGACCGCGTTGAATCCCCCGATCGCCGGATCATCGACCAGGGGTACGCAACGACCCTCCCCGAGGCCGATTCCGCCGCGAAAGCCGCGCTCGCCGCCGCCGGGCTCTACCAGGCGCGTCGCCTCTCGACCGGCTTCGGCGGGTCGAGGCCCAGGGTTCCGGCCGAGAAAGCGGAACGGCCCGCGCGACCGGCCCCTCGCCCGCCGCAATCGCGACCTCGCGAATATCTCTACACCCGACGGCACAGCGACCAGGACGAATCGCCGCTGATCGCCGCCCACCTGGTCGTCAAGAAGACCGCGAAACGGATCTACGTGACCCGGCGGACCATCGGCCCCGACCAGATCGGTACCGATGACGAGAACTGGACTTCGGACGAGAAGACCATCCCGCTCGACCGAATCCGTCTCGAACGAGAAGGCTCGGTTTATTCAAGCGGCCACCGCCATTCCGACTTCTATACCACGCGTGACGCCGCCATCGGTGAGAATCCGGCCAGCGGTCCCGAACCGTTCGTCGTCCTCCGACTTCGCCCACCCTGTACACTCGACGAGATCAAAGACGCCTACCGAACCCGGGCCAAGGAAGTCCACCCCGACCGAGGTGGGTCGCCCACCGACTTTCAGGCCGTCGAGGCCGCTTACCGCCGCCTCGTTCAGGAGGCGGAGGTGGCCGAGCGTTAACCTTGAGCGACCGGGTCGCCTGGTCAATGATCGACTCCGCCCTCTCCCCTGTGCGCGGACCGCGAACGCCGGACCTGCTTGAACAGGCCATTTTTCGGCTCAAAGCTGGGTGCGATCGCTCAGCGACTGCGGCCGATCGTCATCGGCACGTCCACCGCCGTGTTAACCGGGGCAAACTGGGTGGAATTTTTCGGCCGAGCCGCCTCCATCCGGTCCATCCGATCGAGCTTTGCCTCCATCGCGTCGAGCCCGGCGTCGATCTCGCGCCCCTCGCGCTGCATCTTCAAAAACGAACCCATCATGTCGTTCAGACGGGCCTCGTCGTCGGCCTTCAACAGGGCGTCGGCTTCCTTCTCCATTTGACGTAACTGCTTGATGGCCTTGTAGAAACCTCGCTCGGCATTGGCCTGATAACGGCGCGCCAGAATCGCTTCCTTCGAGGGGTCGAACATCGCGATCCGGATCGCCTCGTCGCGCAGGAGGGCGGCTTCGTCGTCGTCAACGCCTTCAGGAGGCACGAAATCGGCGGCGACCTGACGGACGCGAGCCGTCAACGCGGCGGTTTCCTGGTCGGCGGCTCGTTCGACTCGAACGGAGTTCAAGGCGGCCAGTCGGGCGAGTGCCTGGCCGACCTCGCCGATCGCGCTCAGTTCCTCGGCGAAGGCGACGGTGAGTCGTTCGACCTTGGCGGCGTCGGCTTCGGGCAAGACGATTCCGTTCCCGGTCAGGCCATGTTTGAGCGCATTGGCTCGCGACCGTTCCTTGCCTTCGGTCGTTTTCGGACCGGTGCTGCTCTGGGCGTTGGCCTGGTTGGCGCGGATGCGGGCTTCGGAGGTGGGCATCGTGTGGGCCTTTCCTGTTCGTCATGTTCAAGACCGGATTCCGATCTTGATATTCACGAACGCGCCCGCCCGATTAACCGTGTTTTCGGAAAATTTTCCGCCGTAGTGCGGCGTCGCCGCATCCGTTCCAAAACTAGGGTGGATCGAGCCTGAGCGAGCCCCACCATGAGTGCGTGGTGGGGCTCGT
>JAJYCH010000731.1 GCA_021778575.1 Planctomycetota bacterium | reverse complement strand
AAACTCGTTCGCCAACGTCCTCCAGGATTCGGGGATCAACAATCCCAAGGCGCAGTTCGAGATCATCAATCCCAAGGCGATCCCGGGCGTCGAGATCGTTCCGGACTCGAACGACCTGACCCTCCGGACCAAGCTCGAACCCGACTCGGCCGCGGCGCTCCTGAAGAAGCTGGGAAGTTCGCTCCAGAATGACCGGAACCTGCTATTCGAGCGGTCCGAGACGTTCGGCAGCACCGTCGCCGGCGAGACCCGGAACCTGGCGCTGGTCGCGACCGTGGCGAGCTGGTTGATCATCGCCGTTTACCTCTGGTTCCGGTTCAAGTCGTTCGTCTATGGTCTGGCGGCGATCATCGCGGTCATCCACGACGTTCTGATCACGCTCGGTGCCGTCGCGATCACTTACTGGCTGTCGAACATCCCGGTGCTGAGCCAGGCGCTCTTGCTCGAACCGCTCAAGATCGACCTGCCCATGATCGCCGCGTTCCTGACCTTGATCGGGTTCTCGGTCAATGACACGATCGTGATCTTCGACCGAATCCGCGAGCTGAAGGGGAAATCGACTGTCCTGACCGGTCAGATGATCAACGACGCGCTCAACCAGACCTTGAGCCGGACCATCCTGACCAGCCTGACCGCCTGGTTGGTCGTCGTGATCCTCTACGTGTTCGGTGGCGAAGGGCTGCACGGCTTCGCCTTCGCGCTGGTGGTCGGCTTCCTGAGCGGTACCTACAGCACGATCTACATCGCCACGCCGATCCTGATCGACTGGGACAAGAGTGCCGGCAAGCCCGTGCCGGTCCAGAGCAAGGAGATGGTCGGCTCGCGCTGATCGATCGGCCCGGTGCGAATGTTTCCAAGACGAAGCCACCTGCCAGATTGGCAGGTGGCTTCGTCTTGTTTTTTGGAGTGGCCGGACCGGCTTCGTCGACGGATCGACTCAACCCTTGCTCATTCCTCGGCTTCGAGCGGATTGGCGAGTTCGCCGATCCCTTCGATCGCCGCGACCACGGTATCGCCGGGTTTGAGATAGATCCCGGTCGATGAGCCCACTCCCGACGGGGTTCCCGTCGAGATCAGGTCACCCGGTTCCAGGGTGACGAACTGCGAGATGAACGCGATCACGGCGGCGACCGGGAAGATCATCTGGCCGGTGCTGCCATCCTGCTTGATCTGGCCGTTGACGGTCAGCTTGATCGGAAAGTTCTGTGGGTCAACCCCTTCGGTCGCCGGCAAGACGCACGGTCCGACCGGGCAGAAGGTGTCGTGCCACTTGCCGTGGAGCCAGTCGAAGAACTTGTCGCGGTCGCGTGGCTTGCGGTCGGGGTTGGGGGTGAACTTGCGGTCGGTGATGTCGTTGAGGATCGTGTAACCAGCCACATAATCGAGCGCATCGGCTTCCTCGACGCCTCGGCAGGTCCGGCCGATCACGACGGCCAGTTCAGCCTCGTAATCGATGTGGTCGGGGGATGTTCGAGGGATCAGGATCGGGTCGCCGGGATGGGTCAGCGTGGTGGTCGGCGGTTTCATGAAGACGTAGGGGAACGTCTCGACCCGCTCGACGGCCACGCCGCCGCGTTCGATCAAGTGCGCCGCATAGTTTCCGGCCAGGAGCAAGATTTTTGAGGGACGGGGGATCGGCACGAGAAGCTGAACATCCGCCGTGGCCACGGCAAGCTCGGCAAGCTGGGCTTCTTCGAGTTCCTCGATCCAGCCGGCCAGCGCCTCGATCGCCGACCACGATGATCCATCCGGAGGCAGATAATCGAGCAGGTCGTCGGTCGAGGAAAGCAACAGTTCGACGCCGACCTCGTCGCAGTACATCTCGCAGGCATGGACGATCGGGATGATCCGGTCATCGAGATAAAACCCGGCCAGTTCGATCTCGTCGAGTTGGAAGCGGCATAGTCTCATGTCCGACGCTCCTCGGAAAACGGCTTCGCTGGGAAATTGCGGGAGATTTGCCGCGCGAGGCGTCAAGATACCGGGAACGCCCGAGGTTCACAATCGAGCTGAGCTTGCTCCCCGCCGGTGGAACCGGAAACGGTCGGGGCGTCGCGAAATCCGCCTTGACCGAAGTTTGGAGACGGTTGATACTGTCGGACGCATGGATTGCCCCCTTGAGTCACGGAGGACCTTCTTGAATGTCACCCTTCGATCGTCCCGAATTGCCGCCTCCTCGCTCGTCCGTCGCCAACGACCGCACGATCCCCGGTCGTCCGGACCGAAACTCTCGCGATCGGTCGGCTGGTCACTCATCGATCCGCTCGGATCGGTTCCCGTCGCGGCTTCATCCCGTCTCCCGCGATCTTCCGCGTAAGAGCCAATCGGACCGCCGATTCGGGCTCCGGATCACCTTGCGCTGATCGACGTCGTTCGGATCGTGTCGCGAACTTCGGTTCCGTCCCGACTGTTCCCGGTCGAACATCAACTCAAGGCGATGAGGGTCGTCCGACTCATGCTGAACACAAATACTTATCTTCTCATCTTCGCCGTCGCCTTCATCGGTTGTGTTCTGGTCACGCCACTGGTGACCCGGTTCGCGACCTGGCTGGGGGCGATCGACCGGCCGGATCAATTCCGTCGGATTCACAAGGGGGCCACGCCTCGGCTGGGTGGCCTGGGGGTCGCTTTCGCCCTGGCGGCGGCGATCGCCGTGGCGGCCGTCGGCGGTTATTTTCAGGACTGGTCCGATCATCCGCGCTGGCTGCTTTCGCTCTGGCCGATCAGCCTGGCGGCCCTGATCATCCTGGGCGTCGGCGTGGTTGACGACACCCACGAGATGCGTCCGAGGCTCAAGCTGCTCGGTCAGGCCACGGCCGTTCTGGTGCTCTACTTCGGCGGAATCCGGATCGACTCGATCAGTTTCTTGAGCCTGACGATTCCGCTCGACGTCCCTTCGATCGTGGTTCCGATCGGCGGGATGACGTTTTCGGCGGCGGTCCCCAGTCTGTTCATGACGATGCTCTGGTTCCTGGCCTGCATGAACATCTGGAACCTGATCGACGGGATGGATGGGCTGGCGTCGGGGGTTGGGTTGCTGGTCAGCGGCACGCTCGCGCTGGTGGCAATCTGGCTCGAAAACCCGACGGTGGCGATCCTCGCCGCCGCGCTGGCGGGAAGTCTGGCCGGCTTCTTGCTTTACAACTGGCATCCGG
>JAJYCH010000730.1 GCA_021778575.1 Planctomycetota bacterium | reverse complement strand
TGGTACGTACTGACTGGTCCCAGAGGAGTCTCGGACGATGAAGCTCAAAGGAAAAGTCGCCGTGGTGACGGGCGGTTCACGAGGTATCGGCCGGGCCATCGCTGTCCGATTGGCCGAGGATGGAGCGCTGATCTGCGTCAATTATCGGGCGAATTCCGGAGCGGCCGACGAGGTCGTCCAGGAAATCAATGCCGATGGCGGCGAGGCCTTCGCGCTCCAGGCCGATGTCGGGTCGGTCGAACAGTTGAACACATTTTTTGAATCACTCGATGCGGAACTGACAAAGCGTCGCGGTGATCATCATTTCGACATCCTCGTGAACAACGCCGGGATGGGGGGTGGAGGCTCGATCACCTCGACAACCGAGGCCGAGTTCGACCGGGTCTTCGCGACCAACGTCAAGGGGCCATTTTTCACGACTCAGCAGGCTTTGCCACGGATCAAGGATGGCGGTCGGATCATCAACGTCTCGTCAAACCTGTCGAAGCATCCGCTGGGTCGGGTCCTGGCCTACTGCATGACCAAGGCGGCCATCGACAACTTTACCGTCGGCCTGGCGGGGGAACTGGGCAAGCGAGCGATCACCATCAACACACTGGCTCCCGGCCTGACCGCTACCGAACTGAACGCCGAGACCCGTGCGATTCCAGGCGTCGAGAAGCTGTTTTCGAGCATCACGGCACTCGGCCGGATTGGCCGGGTCGATGACATCGTCGGCGCCGCTGCGTTCCTCGCCTCGCCCGAATCGGCCTGGGTCACCGGCCAGTATCTCGAAGCCAGTGGCGGACTGGGACTGGTTTTGCCCACACCCTGGGAATAAGGAGACATCTTGATGAAAAAGGATCGGACCGTGATCATCACCGGAGGGAACTCCGGGCTCGGTTACGAATGTGCCCGCTCGATCCTGCTGGCGGACGACGGCTGGCATGTCGTCATCGCCGGCCGGAGTCTCGAACGAATCGAGTCGTCGGTCCAGCGGTTGGTTACCGAGACGGGCAATCCTCAGGTTGAGGGGATGCAGGTCGACCTGGCGTCGCAGGCGTCGATCCGGCAGTTCGTCGAGGACGTCGCGACGGCGGATCGACCGCCAATCGCGGCGCTCGTCGCCAACGCGGGGGTTCAGCTCGTCGGCCCGACCGAGACCACTCGCGACGGGATCGAGGCCACCTTCGGCGTCAATCATCTGGGACACTTCCTGCTCACAAATCGGCTCCTTTCAAGCCTCCAGGCTCCGGCCCGGATTGTCTTTGTCAGCAGCGGAACTCATGATCCCGCCCAGAAAACCGGCATGCCCGCGCCGGTGTATCAAGAACCGCACATGCTCGCTTTTCCGGAGGAGGAACCCGGAGAAAGCCCGACCCGGATCGGCCAGCGGCGCTATACCACGTCGAAGCTTTGCAATGTCCTTTGCGCCTATGAACTCGATCGGCGGTTGAAGGCCGAGGGCCTCGACAGTCCCGAGCGTCGGATCGACGTTTTCGCGTTTGATCCCGGATTGATGCCCGGGACCGGCCTGGCTCGCGACTATGGACCGGTCCTCCGATTCGTCTGGTTCGCTCTCTTGCCCGTGGCCCGGCCGTTGCTCCGCTGGATGATTGGTAACGTGCATACCCCGGCCGAATCAGGCGAAGCACTGGCCCGACTGGTTCTCGACCCGGCGCTGACCGGGCAAGGCGGCCGGTATTTCGAGGGAATGCGCGAGATCCGCTCGTCGCTTGAATCTTACGACGAGGCCAACGCGGCCGAACTCTGGGACGGTAGCGCCGAACTGGTCGGGATACCCGAAACCCTGTCCAACGTGAAGACCAACTCTCACTCACAAGGATGAACGAATCATGCGTTATCGACTGCTCGGCAACTCCGGCCTGCGGGTCTCGGAACTCTGTCTCGGCACGATGACTTTCGGCGAGGATTGGGGATGGGGATCGACAAAGGACGAGAGCCGCGCCGTGCTGGATGCCTTCCTCGAAGCCGGTGGCAACTTCATCGACACGGCCAACGTTTATACGAATGGCACGAGCGAGACCTTGCTGGGCGACTTTCTCCACGGGACCCGCGATCGCGTGGTTCTGGCGACCAAGTACACCAACGCCATGCCCGGGACCGACGCCAACGCCGGCGGCAACCAGCGCAAGAATATGATCCTGTCGGTCGAGGCCAGCCTGAAACGGCTCAAGACCGACTACATCGACCTTTACTGGCTGCACATCTGGGATCAGTTGACGCCGATTGATGAAGTCATGCGAGGATTCGACGATCTGGTTCGAGCCGGCAAGATCCTCTACGCCGGAGTCTCCGACATGCCGGCCTGGATGGTTGCCCGGGGTAATACGATGGCCGAGCTTCGAGGCTGGACCCGCTTCATCGGCCTTCAGATCGAGTACAGCCTGGTCGAGCGGACGGTCGAGCGGGAGTTGCTGCCGATGGCCCGCGAGATGGGGCTGGGAGTGACCGCGTGGTCGCCGCTGGGAGGTGGAACCCTGACCGGGAAGTACCTGAAGGAGCGAGGCCAGTCCTCGACCGACAACCGTCTCGACTCCGAGATGATGAAGAACTTTGGACCCGATGCCGCGAAGACCGACCCGATCGTCCGCGAGGTCGTCAAGGTCGCCGACGAGATCGGCCGATCGCCCGCGCAGGTTGCTCTGGCCTGGCTCCATCATCGACCGATGCCGATCATTCCGATCGTCGGAGCCCGTCGGCTCGCCCAGTTCCAGGACAATCTGGCCAGCCTCGAAGTGAATCTCGACCCGGGTCAGGTCAAACGGCTCGACGACGCGAGCCGGATCGAACCGGGCTTCCCGCACGAGTTCTACACCAACCCGATGGTCCAGAACCTGGTCTACGGCGGGATGCGCAATCAGATCGATCTATGATCAAGAAAAAGGCTAACGACTCGAATCTCTGGGTCGGAGATCGGGGTCATGGTGCGCCGTGACCCCGGTCGAGTTCAGTCGTTGTTTGGCTTATCGCCGCTGTCCTTGCCGGTTTCGGGCTTCTCGGCAGGGACCGGGTTATCCTTCAGCCACTCCTGGTACTGGGGCGACTCGACGAAGTCCTTGTAAGATGGGACGGTTCTCAGATCGCCCAGTTCCAGTTGAAATTTGGTGCGGATCAACCGGAGTATCTGAAGGGTTTCCTCGAATTTTTTCTCACGGAG
>JAJYCH010000729.1 GCA_021778575.1 Planctomycetota bacterium | reverse complement strand
CCGGGAACCGAAGAACTGCTCGTCGGGGTCGATCGATTCGTCGCCGTTTCCGAGCTGGCCGTCGAGTCGACGCCCGCGTCGGTTCGCGACCGGATTACCGTGATCTGGAACGCCGTTGACGCCGATCGGATGATCGAGAACCGCGACCGAGCCGCAACCCGAGCGGCGTGGAATGTTCCAGTCGACGCCCCGGTGGTCGGCTTCGTCGGTCGACTCGCTCCCGAGAAAGACCCCGCCGCCCTTCTCCGACTTGCCCGAGAATTGCCCGAACCCTGGCACGTCGTCCTGGTCGGAGAAGGGCGGGAACGACCGGCCTTGAGTCGTGAGATCGCCGCGACGGGTCTGACCCGGGTCCACCTGGTCGGTGGAGACGCGGCGGTAGGGGACGTTCTGCGCGGATTCGACGCTCTGGTGGTCCCGTCCTGGTACGAGTCGTTCGGCCTCACGCTGGCCGAAGGGCTCTGGGCCGGAATTCCCGTGATCGCGACGCGGAGCGGTCTGGCCCAGCTCGTTCCCGGCCTGATCCGCGAGATTCCCGTCTCGGCCTCGGGCCGAGAGATTCTCGAAGCGATCCAGGCCGACGAGTCCGATCCAGACGCAACCAGGCTCCGGGTCGAGCGAGCCCGAGCGTTCGTCCACGAACATCTGACGCTCGAACGGTTCGGCGCAGAGTGGACGAGTTTACTGATTGGCCTGGCGGGTCAAGAGCGGGAAGGGGGAATCGATGCCGCGTTGTTCTACGGTTGCGGGTCATGAATGCTCGACCGAACCCTGTCCCGGCCGGGACAAGCCGGCGATTTGCCGACACCTGGCCACGCTGGCAAACTGGCGATTGCTGCCACATAATGAGCAGGTCGCCAGGATGAAGGACAAAGCCGCGTTGGGCCATTCAAAGGCCGACCAATTCGTCCGCCCAAATTTCGCCCAGCAAGCCGTGGCCCTGACCAAAGCCGTGGTCGAGCACGTCGCCGACCGAGGCCGACAGGCACCCACCGAGGTCCAAGCCGAACGGTTGACGATCTGCCAGGCGTGCCCGCACTCGTCAAAAGAGGCGACGGCCTGCTCGGCCTGTGGTTGCGGAGTGATCGGCGCTCTCTCGTTCGTCGGCCTCAACATGGTCGAGAAACGATCCTGGGCCTCCAGCCGATGCCCGCTCAAGGAACCGAAGTGGGACGCGGTTTGATCACTTCGCGCGGCGGAGATGAATCCGGAACATGACTCCGACCGCGCCCTGTTCGTCCCCGTCCAGAACCTTGACGGCGACCTGTCGGCTCGGGTTGTCGTCCCCCTTGTCGGCATCGTCGAGGATTCGAAGTCGGGTTCCGACGTCGATATTCCTCATCGTCCAGTTCGACCCGTCCAGGGCAATCGTCATGTGCTTTGACACGTGGGCCGAATGGATCTCGCCTGACAGGAACGTGACCGGCCCTTTCCGCTCCTCCTCCGGCTTCTGCCAGAAGTCCACGACGACCGCCGTGTCCCCATTTGCAAACCGCTCGGTGATCGGGTCAGCCTTCGAACATCCCGCCACCACCAGGCACGCCAGACCGATCAAAGCCGCCTTCATCGCAATGCTCCCTTCCCGAAGAAGATCGCCACGAAGGGTGGCAGGGGTTATGGTACTCCGTAACCCCGGTTCTCGATCAATCCCGACGGAACGAACCAAACCAGACGCTTATTTCGTCTTGAGCGATTCGAGCCATTCTTCGCCCAGTTCCTGAACCGTCTTGCCGGTCAGATTCTTGAACGCTTCTTCCTTGTACTTGCCTTCACGCATCAGCTTGTTGAGCTTGAGGACCAGGCTCTTGTCATATTTATCGGAGACATAGGCGAGAAACGAGGCGGAGGTCCGGTAGCTGTCGTTGTAATGGGCCTGAAGCGGGTTCACGGGTCCGGCGTTGCCGGGTTCGTAGATGAAGAAGCGGACGTAATCGGCCACGCCTTCGACGAGCCAGCTCGGGTTACCTCGTGCTCGATAGCGCTGAATGACGTGGCAGGTTTCGTGGATCATCGCGCCCAGGTCGTCGGGACGGGCCTTGAAGAACTTGACCGAGCCGGTGATCCGGGTTCCGCTGGCCTCGGCCACGCCCTTGTAGCTGTTCTTCATGGTCATCGTGATCTGAGTTGCCGGCTTGAATCCGTCACTCTTCAGTTGGTCGTTGAGCCGGGGATACCAGGCTTCACAGAGCACGGCGACCTTGTCGGCCCATTCCTTCATCTCGGGAGCGTCGGTGACGTCCACCTTGAATTCGATCGGATACCGAAACGTCGCGACCGGCTGGGGCGATTCGACCACGATCTCGCGAATCACCAGCGGCGAACTCAGGTCGGACGTGGGCTGGACCCGGACGGCCAGGACTTTCTGGTCCTTCGAATCAAAGTTGGCCGATCCGCCGACGAACTTCGCGACCTCGGTGAATTTCTTGCCATCGACGGAGGTCTGGAGCACTCCGGCTTCGAGCTTGTCGGTCCCGTCGGGCTTGCCTGTCGTGACTTTCACGCGGGTAACGGCCACCGGCTTGTCGAGAACGAGCGTGAATTGATCGGTCGCGTGCGGATTTTCCTTGGACTCGAAATACGTTTCGGGATCACCGTCGAACGCGAACTGGCGAATCTGCTTCCCGGCGGTTTCGAGCGAGCTCTGGACGGTGGCGAGAACGGCTGACGGCTCGTCGGCGGACGCTCCGGTGGCGACACCGAGCAAGACCAAGACGACCAGGGTTCGAGGTGCGATTCGCATGGAAAGCTCCAGTTTCGCCGGGAAACTTCTGAATTGTCTCGCCGGGTCCGCCAACGAAAAAGCCCCCGATTGCTCAGGGGCTGTCACTGTATCAGAGGCGCCGCCCGGATTCGAACCGGGGGTGGAGGTTTTGCAAACCTCTGCCTTACCACTTGGCTACGGCGCCGATCGAAGAGAGACCTATCTTAGTGAGGCGACCCCTCGCCGACAAGCCGTCTTTTCAGCTCGGTCGCCGGGAGGGTGCTGGGTCGGCCGGGAAGGGGGGGGCGTCCCGATTCGAGGGGCGTCTGCAACTCGCTCAGGTAACGCTTCCAGGAACCTTCGATCCCGCTCAGGTCCATGCCAAAGGCGTGACGGAACGCGTCGAGCACATGGTCAGACCGCGCTGAACTCGCGGGAACTCGGAGGAAATCGAGCATGACCACGAATTC
>JAJYCH010000728.1 GCA_021778575.1 Planctomycetota bacterium | reverse complement strand
GGATGTGTCGATCGAGGCCCATTCGAATCCAGGCTGGATCGAGGACGACCGGCTCGTGATGAAGCTACCCACCGGGTCGGACTATTTCTCGTCGGAGACGGGCATCGACAAGGTTGGAGTCGTCTTCAAGGCGATGGCGCGAGCATCCACCGTGGCATTTGTCGGTGATGGACTTCCCGATCTTGCCCCGGCCCTGATCGTTCCATCGGCCCTTCGATTCGCCAGGGGAGTCCTGGCCGAAGAATTGACCAGGATGGGCGAGTCGTTCCATCCCTTCAACCACTGGTCCGACGTGGCCCAGGCGTTGATCGCGCTGGGCTGAACGGACTACGCCCGAGCGATCAGCTTCGCAACTTCCCGGGCAATCATCAATTCTTCTCGAGTATGGATCACCAGAACCTTCGACCGAGATTCGGCGGTTGAGATCGCCGCGTCAACCGGGTGATTGTTGTTCTTCAACGGGTCGATCTGGACTCCGAGAAACTCCAGCCCTTTGGTCGCGGCTGATCGTAAAGTCGCGCTATTTTCGCCAACTCCCGCGGCGAAGATCAGCGCATCGAGCCCTCCCAGCGTTGCCGCCAGACTACCAATCGCCGAGCGGACACGCGCCGCATAAATCTCCAGGGCAAGACGGGCCCGGTCGTCCCCGGCTCCGGCGGCGCTCTCGACTCGACGGTAGTCGGATGACGTTCCGGAGATCCCGAGCAATCCCGACCGATGGTTCAGCGCCTCGTCGATCTGATCGGCGGATAGACCCTTCTCTTTCATCAGATAGAGCAGGATTCCCGGGTCGACCTCGCCGGACCGCGTCCCCATCATCAGTCCATCGAGGGGAGTAAAACCCATCGTCGTATCGATGGCGACGCCATTCTTGACTGCCGCGGCCGAGCAACCATTGCCGAGATGGCAGATCACCAGACGGAGCGAATCGGCCGGACGTTCGAGGATCTCGGCGGCTCGTCCGGTACAGTAAGAATGGCTGATCCCGTGGAAGCCGAAGCGGCGGATTCCATAATTTTCGTGCCAGACCCAGGGAACCGGATAAACGGCCGCCGATCGAGGGAGATTCGCGAAGAACGAGGTGTCGAAGACCGCGACCTGAGGGATCTTGGGAAGCTCGTTCTCGGCGGCCTTGATTGCTTTGAGCGCCGGGGGATTATGGAGCGGCGCGAGCTCGGTCAAATGGTCGAGTTCGGCCTCGAAAGCCGGGTCGATCCGCGTGCTTTCCAGGAACCGGGTCCCGCCGTGAACGACCCGGTGGCCGACCGCCTGGATGCTCTGGCCCTCAGGGAGTGAATCACTGGCCGTCTGGATCGCGAGAGTAACCGCCGAGGCGGAATCGCTAGCGTCGGTCGTGGTCTTACGCTCGGGTTGCCCCGTGATCCGCACCGTCAATTCTGCGGGCTGGCCCCGACCATGCCAGTCGATCTCGCCATCGAGAATAACCGCGCTGGCCTGATCGTTGAACAGACAGAATTTCAAGCTGCTGGAGCCGGTGTTGATGACCAGTATGCTCATCGCGAGGCTCCTTGCGGTCTGGCTCGAGATTAGAGGTCGGCGCGATGGATTTCCTTCACGCTGCCGTCCTCATTCTGGATCAGGACGGTCTCGGCCATGCCGATGAACAGACCCGTACCGACCACGCCCGGGATATCGAGAATCGCTCGCTCGAGCGCCGGAGCATCGGCGATTAGCCCGACCTGGCAATCGAGAATGGGGTTGCCGTTGTCTGTGAGATAAGTCGAACCGTCGGGTTTGAGACGGAGTATTGGTGGGCAATTCAGCTCGGTCAGTTTTCGACGGGCCAGCGACAGTCCGAACGGAACGACTTCCACGGGAAGCTTGCCATGCTCGCCCAGTGATTTGACCTCTTTGCCAGGCCCGACGAGGACGACGAATCGCTTCGAGGAGGCCGCAACGATCTTCTCGCGAACCAGAGCCCCACCATACCCTTTTATCAGGTTGAGGTCGGGCGCGACTTCATCCGCGCCATCGAAGGTGATGGCCAGTTCGCCAACCTGGTCGAGCGTGGTCAGCGGGATTCCGAGTTCGCGAGCCAATCCCGCCGTGGCATCGGACGTGGGAACCCCGACGATCTTCAAACCGTTCCGAACGGCGGGTCCCAGTGCCTTGACGAATAGCGTGGCGGCGCGGCCTGTCCCGAGGCCGATCGTCGAACCGTCTTCAATCAGAGCCAGGGCACGTTCGGCGATGGTCATGGGAGCGAAGCCTCGGTCAGGGAAAGGCCAGTACAGGGTCGAGAATCCGGACCGGCTGATGACAGCCTCGAAAATCCAAGGTCTGCCATCAGCCATTCTTGAAGTCGTTCAGAAATAACTTACTTGCACATTACTTGCCGGCGGCGACCCGGGCGACCTGGGCCTTGGCGGCCTCGGCAACTTTTTCGGGTGAGAAGCCGAATTTGCCCTGGAGTGCCTTGAGCGGGGCCGAGGCACCGAAAGTATGCATGCCGATCTTCGCGCCCTTCCTGCCGGTGTACTTTTCCCAGCCGAAGGTCGAGGCCTGCTCGACATAAACCCGGGCATCGACGCCGGCCGGGATCACGCTCTCCTGGTATTCCTCGGTCTGGTGCTCGAAGATCTCCCAGGACGGCATGCTGATGACCCGGGCCTTGATCCCCTCGGCCTTCAGAGCCTCGTAGGCGTTGACGCAGAGGTAGACCTCGGAACCGGACGCCATCAGGAGAACGTCGGGCTTGCCGTCCTCCGCGTCCGCCACCACATAAGCCCCCTTGGCGACACCAGCCGCCGGGGCGTACTTGGTCCGGTCGAGTGTCGGCAAGTCTTGACGGGTGAGGACCAGGAGGGCCGGCTCGTGGGTCAGGTTCATGATCACCTTCCAGGCCTCGACGCACTCGTTCGCGTCCGCCGGTCGGAGGACGACCAGACCGGGGATGGCCCGAAGGCTGGGAAGCTGCTCGATCGGCTGGTGCGTCGGCCCGTCCTCGCCGACTCCAATTGAGTCGTGCGTGAAGATATGAATCGTCGGGATTTCCATGATCGCCGAGAGCCGGATCGACGGCCGGGCATAGTCGCTGAAGATGAAGAAGCCCGCGCCGTAGGGTCGGACCTTGCAGAGCGCCATCCCGTTGACGAAGGCCGCCATCGCATGTTCGCGGATGCCGAAGTGGAAGTTCCGACCGCCGTATTCGCCC
>JAJYCH010000727.1 GCA_021778575.1 Planctomycetota bacterium | reverse complement strand
CCACGCAGGCGGGGCGGTCGACCGGCAACCGTTTCGAAGCCCGGGGCTTCGTCCGTCCCTGATCCGCCACGATCCGCCTCCCTCGGCCCCTCGGCCGTCCCGATGATACCGGGGCCGGCCGACCTGGGCCAGGGGCGGCGGTTCCTCTTATGTTAATACTGGTCGGCCCCGATGACCTCGCCTCCGACTAGAACGTCAAGCTGGGGTGGATCATTTCTTCGGTCTGTATTTGGACTGAAGATCAGACTGACGGACAAGTTAACGTGAGTCCAACCACTTGTCTAGGAGGTCGCGGAACTTGCTGGCGTGCTCAGAGGCCGCAATTACCCTTTCAGGTTCAATTATGGCTAGGAGGGCGAAACCATGACGGGTCTTATGGTAAGGCCCTTTTTGTGTTTGGCATGTGGCAGATTTTAGGGATTGCTGGACCTTCTGCTTTGATATCGTTTCTACGCCACCTTTACCCAATTTAGGTAGTTTGGTCTTCTTGAAATCCTTTTTGTAATATGCGGCAACGGTATCTGGATCGGCCAAGAACCAGGACTCCATGCACTGAACCATCATGCAGACATCCGTTTCGTCGGACTGTTCGGGTTTTTCCCAGCCATCACCTGCTCTCTTGTTGAGGTGATTCCAGGGTAGGTCGTCCGGTGTTACTGGCTCTTCTGAATCAACAAGGAGGAGCGCCTTTTCACCTTCCTTGAGTTGAGCGACCGCCGTACAAAAGTCTTTGTATGCGGCCCCTCGGCCTCCACACGGTATCACCCTAGGCTTGGCCTTTCCTGGGAGCATCTTCCGAATGAATTCAACGAATCCATGCCGACATTCGGTGAGTGTATTCAGTTGGTCACCCCCACCCTCGACGTAAATCGAGACCTTCACCAGCGATTACCCCCAATTTGGTTCCTACGCCATAGCTTACCGAGGCTGTAGAGCTTCAGCCAGACCCTCAGATCGGACTCGACGAGTCGACTGAGCTTTGTAGCCCCTTCGGCCCGTTCGCAGACGATGACTGCTTCTGGTTCCTCGGTGAAGCAATCGATCAGAGTATCGCTGTGGGTCGTGACGATCAACTGGGTACGTACCGAAGCATCTCGGAGCAATTTGGCGAGCTCGACAACAGCGTCTGGATGGAGACCCGTCTCGGGTTCCTCGATACAAATCAGCGGAGCAGGGTCGGGATCAGCCAAGATCGCTAGGATTGCAAGCCACCGCATCGTACCGTCCGAAAGGCGAGTCGCGGGTGTTGGGCGGCGGAACTTCTTCTCAATTAGATAAATTTGAATTGTTCCGCCTTGCACTTGGGTTGCGATTCCCTCGTACCCCTCGTAGAACCGAGTCATATAATCATCGATCGTTCTCTTGGCCTCTTTATTGGCCAGTAGGCGGTTGATGACCGAAGCAAGGTTCTGGCCATTCGGCTCCAAGAAGCGATTGGGAAGGTCGGTAGGAACGGCAGCCCGCGCCACATCGATTTGATTGAAGTGTCTGGCTCGATAAAACCGAAATGCGCCATAAATTCTACTGATCGGCCGGAAAACACGGTCAAAGTCGTAGTCCTGTTGATCGCTCACAACCGACTGAGCGATATTTATGTCGCCACGATTGAAGGTCATTTTTCGCTTAGGGGTTGGCCTGAAAACAGGAACGCTATCTTCGAACGAATACGTTGGCACCGATGAAAGTCTGCCGCTCGGTGTACTAGTCCGGATGACCTCGCGCGTAATCTCGTAGGTCTGTCCGGCTGTTGCGAAAGAGATCGAGTGATGAAAGGGCTTCCCCTCCAAACTGGTGCCTTCAAGTTCTACTGTAGCCGCCTCACTCTCGGCGCCACCCTTCCAAACAAATTGTGCGGAACCGCCCCCGGCCCGAAGGTAAGCAGCCAGGTTATCCGGCACTTCGTGCATCAATACGAGTGTTTCAAGCAGATTCGATTTACCAGCGCCATTGGGCCCGACTAAGATGTTAAGGCCGCGCAACTCCACAGTCTCGGTCAGGGGGCCGAATGACAGAAAGTTTCGGGCGGTAACACTTTGGATCGGGAGAGACATCGGGCTTAGGCTGCTCCTGTACTATCAAAAAGACCGGGGCGGTCAAAGTAGGTCATACTGTGTTCGCCTCTCGCGTATTCGATTTGTCGGCACTTCTACGACGGGACTTGGGTCAAACTAAATTCCGACCGATGTTTTTCTGCGGCTGACACGTTTGGCCGCGCTTAACTAATTATTCACTTCGTCCTCCCTACCTTAATTACGGCCAACCGACGTAACAATCGATTCTGACCCGAGCTTTACGGATTGAAATCTGGGTTGGATGGTCGTTTAAACTGGAGGCGACCGCCCGATTAATACTGGTCGGCCCCGATGACCTCGCCGCCGGCGCGGGTCGAGAGGAAGCTGAACGTCCGGGGGTTGATCGACTCCTTGAGGAACCGGACCGAGCCGTCGCAGAACAGGAAGTTGCAGCCGCCGGGGTGGAGGCTCCAGAAGTCGTCGGCGCCGGCCGCCTTGTAATTGGGGATGTCGACCCAGAGCTGGTTCGGCGAGGGGCCGGTGTGGCCCAGGACCATCACGTTGGCGTTGGGCTCGCAGTCCTGGACCTTCCAGCCCGGGTTGGTGCAGGACTGGGCGAGCGGGACGGCGCCGACCCAGGTGGCGTCGGCGACGTTCCTCGACCGCTCGCCCGCCATCAGGGTGGAAGACGTGCCGTCGACGATGTCTCGGACGCCGATCCGGCTGTTCCGGAAGAAGGCGCCGTTGTTCGTCGACGGGTACTCGATCACCTCGAACTGCCCGGCCGAGGCGATGTACTGGCCGGCGGAAAGGCCGCTCACCAGGACGTTCCCGCCCGCGTCCTTGAGCGTGATCGGCCCGAGGTCGGGCGAGCTGGGGCAGATGAACACGGAGAGCTTGACCGACCGGACGGTCGTCGAGCCGGGGTCGGTGATCGGCAGGCTGAAGTTGGCCGAGCCGTAGGCGGCCGACTGCTCCAGGTTGCCCAGCAAGAGGGCCCCCCACGCCCAGCCGGGGCCGGTCTCGGGGCTATCGACCTGGCTCGACTGCGTGCCCGTGATGTAGCCGGGCGGGAAGGTGTCGTAAGTCGAGTGGTAGTTGTGCATCCCCAGCCCGATCTGCTTCAGGTTGTTCGCGCAGCTCATCCGCCTCGCCGCCTCGCGG
>JAJYCH010000726.1 GCA_021778575.1 Planctomycetota bacterium | reverse complement strand
ACGTGACGTCTGATCTGTGGTGGAGTTCAGCAAGAAGTCTCGTCGAATTTGTTACCGGTTCGGCCGGCCTTTGCGTTCGAGGGCTTGCTGCAGGGCCTCGATCCGCTCGGGCGACCCCACGAAGGTCTCCTTCGGGAAATGGTAATGGGTCAGGATGCTCGAAAGAATCCGGTTACCCATGTAATAATTGTACGACATTCCGGCAAGGAACTGGAGTCTCAGATTCTTATCCGTGTTGATCTGTGCATTCTCCGACCATTTCTTCAGGAGTGGAGCCTGCCCCGAATAGGTGGCCAGCAGCTCGGTCCCATCGTCGCGTGAGACTTCCCCCTCGAAGCCCATCAGCGGTTCGAGCAAGCCCACGTCAGAGAGCGACTTCTTCACTTTTTTATAGTCGGGGCGACGGAGCCGGCGCTGGACCTCGTCGAGATCGATCACCGTCGGCTCGACCTGGGCGAACAGCACCGCGTCGTAACCGAGGTTATCGCGCTCGTTGCTCCAGAGAATCCCGTTCGGAAAGACCTGAAAGAACGTCGCGATCAGGCTCTTGGTCGTCTCCAGGTCGCTCTCGTTCAGAGGAATCCAGAGACTGACGATCCCGCCCGGATTGAGATGATCACGGCACATCTGATAATATTCCACCGTGTTCAGCGAGGCGCACCCCTTGACCCACGGGTCGATCGGGTCGGAGGTGATGATGTCGAACTTTTCCTTCGTCGTCCGGAGGAAGTGGCGGCCGTCGTCGAACATCACCTCGACCTGTTTGCCGTCGACCATGTGCGGGTTTTCCTTGTCGATCCCATCGACGACCCCGTAATTCTCATTGCTGAACATAGGAGTGACGGTCGTCGGCACCAGCGGCTCGATATCACAGATGACGATCCGCTTGACCTCGGGATACGGGATGAACGACCCGGCGGTCACCCCCGCGCCACAGGCGACGACCAGGACCGACTCGGGCTTCTTGTGCACCAGCGCCGGGATATGGCCGAGCATCCGCTGGAGTCTCATGTCGGTCGGCAGCGTCGACGCCTGGATCTTCCCCGCTCCGTGGAAGCTCCGGACCCCCTCCTGAGTTTCGGTCACGGCCACCGAGACGTTCATTCCTTCACCCACATAGATACACGAGATTTCCGGAGCATCGGGCCCTTTGGGAACTTCCTTGACGATCTCCGGACCGGTCCGCCCTTGAGCCATGATCGCCTGTCGGCCGAACGCGACGGTAGCCCAGGGCATCGGCGTGACAGTCCAGGCGAGCCATCCGGCCGCGCCGATCAATCCCGCCAGAACCACCAGGCTCGCCAGTCGAGCCTTGATCGAAGCCGGCCCGAGCAACGGGACCAGCGCCAGCAGGGCGGCCGTCGCGGCCAGACCGATCAGCACCCGCTCGGCTCCGGCCGTGCCGATCCTGGGGATCAAGACCAGGCTGAACAGGACCGCGCCGACGATCGCGCCGACCGTGTTCGCTGCGTAAACCCCACCGACCAGCCGGCCAGGGTCCTGACCTCGCGAGGCGACCGCCGCCAGGGCCAGCGGAAAGCTCGCCCCCCAGAGACAGGCCGGCGGCAGAACCGCCCAGAGGCAGCGGACCAGGTCGAGCTGGATGTTGTACCAGGGGCTCGTCGATATCCCCGGCGAGATCGGCCAGTACGGCAGCGATCGCGAGATCATCACCGCCGTCCAGGCAATCGCCAAGGTCAGAAGCCACTGACAGGCCCCCAGCGCAAACTGCGAGGGAAAGGTCCGCCGGGTCAGCAACGCACCCAGGCTACTGCCGATCCCCAAACCGATCAGGAAGACGGCGAGGATCAACGAGAACGTATAAACGGTCGCCCCGAGCATCAGCGACAGCAGCCGGGTCCAGACAACCTCGGCCCCCAGCGCCGCCATCCCCGACAGCGCGATCACCGGATAGATCGCCCACGAGCCGGGCGATCGCGGAATGGTCGCTCCGACGGTTCCCAGATCGGCCGCCGCCGCCGCCGTCGCCCGAGCCCCGGCGGTCGAACCGCTGGCCAGCACCAGCGCGATCACCGCCACGACCAGGTTCAGCCCGGCAGCCACGTAGGTCGCCGTGGCCATATCGAACACGCGGAGCAGATAAAAGCCGGCAAGCAAGCAGCCGAAAACCGCGCCGACGATATTCCCGCCATAAAAGAACCCCAGCCACGAAACCCCCTCGGGACCGCTCTCGACCCAGCGAGCAATCGCCGGCACGGTCGCCCCCATCAAGAGCGTCGGCGGCAGCAGGCAGGCCACCGCCACCGCCGCCCGCAGAAGCAGGCCCGACGACCCGGGAACCGCGTAGCGCGAGTACCAATCCTCAATCGAAGGCATCCCGAACAGCACCGCCAGCCCGATCAGGCCGATCCCCAGTTCAAGCACCGCGTAAACCCGCAACGGATGCCGACGCCCCGAGATCAGCCGGGGGAGCAGCAAGCTCCCCAGGCACATCCCGCCCATGAATGTGCCCAGAAGCACACCCAGCGACGCCGCCGTCGAGCCGATCACCAGTTGCAAGAGCTGGAGCCAGACCACCTCGTAAATCATCGCCGCGCAACCGCTACCGATAAACAGCAACAGCAGCGCGGGCAAGAACCGCCGAGGAGCGGCCACGACCGGCGGAGCGTGGAGATCGAGTGAAATCATCGCGTGATTGTCTTTCGGATAAGGGAATCATCGCTTGAAATAGGCGCAGGCCGGTCATTAAACCACGTTTGTTCCGAAGTTGGGAGTCTGCTTGGTCACCAGGTTCCGAGCGGTCGAAACCGCGACCAATCCTCCCAGAGCACCCGCCAGGAGGATTGCAAAGTCTGGTAGGGTCCGCTGTGCAGACCGTGGTTGTGGCCTTCGCCAGACCACGGATCAACGACCGGACCGTCGAAATTTGTGGATCGAAACCACGGTCCGCACAGCGGACCCTACAACTGTCAGACCAGTTGACAATCCGCCCAAAGCACCCGTCACGCCGCTGGACCGGTCGCCCTCGCTCTCGTAAAGTGAAACCAGCCCGATATCACGGCCGATCCGCGAGCGAGCCCGACCATGATCCGTGTCCGCGACCTCCGAGTCGACTACGAAAGTGTTTGCGCCGTCCAGGACCTCTCGCTCGAAGTTGGCGAGGCGGAAGTCTGCGGTCTGATCGGCCCCAACGGCGCGGGCAAGACCACCACCATGC
>JAJYCH010000725.1 GCA_021778575.1 Planctomycetota bacterium | reverse complement strand
GCGGTGATCGTTGCGTTCATGGTTCCAGTCCCTCGGGTGAGAACTGGAAGTTACTGTAAGGGCCGGGGTTGAGTCTACATCATTCCTCGGTCGAACCCGTTCGAATCCCTCCCGTGCCATTCGGGATTGATCATCAACGATCTCTTTGCGTCGGCTGGGCATTGGTGAGCCCCGGTGGCCGTAACCCACCCGCCTTCGGGCTCTGGCGGTTCAACTCCGTCCCGACGCACTCTTGTTCGACTGAATTCCAGGCGGGCGGGCGCTCGGTTGGCCCTCATAAGGCCGACATCCCGGTTCGAGTCCGGGGCCTGGAACTTTGCGGGCGGGCCGGCGCTCGGCCGAGTCTCATAAGCTCGGAGGATGGGTTCGAATCCCATGCCCGCAATTTGATACCCTGATTTGTAGCTCCGTCGGCCGGATAGGCAAACTGGCAAAGCCGCCAGCTCGAGAGGCTGGTGCTTGTGGGTTCGACTCCCACTCCGGCTACTGTCTGAATTTTACCTGTGCCGATGTGTGCGGTCTGTCTCGTCCCCTGGTCCAACGGCGAAGGCGCCCGGCCTACACCCGGGAGATGGGGGTTCGATTCCCTCGGGGATGATTCTTGCTTATGTGCCAACAAATCAAGGGCCGCTCGTCCAACGGAAAGATGCCTGCCTTGCAAGCAGGAGACCGGGGTTCGACTCCCCGGCGGTCCACTCGGTTTTTGGCCGAAAGAAGGAAGGTAGCCGGATATGGTTCGCCGGGCCTCACTGCTAACGAGTGCGCCCTCACGGGCATGAGGGTTCGAATCCCTTGCCTTCCGCTCGACCCATCCTGATACAAGGACTCTCTCGTGCGATCCGACATGACCAAGGTACTGGTGGAGCGGCCCCGGATCGGTGGTGGTTATGCCCGGGATCGTGACCGAAAGGAACTCGACCGGATGCCGCCCGACGAATGGCGGACCCACGAAGGGATGAGAGCCCGCTGGAAAGGGCGCCGGAAATCATTCAACGATCACCTCGGTCCGCTCCGACGCTATCTACTTTCCAACGTCGGCCGGCCCTGGAACCTGGTTTTCTCCGAGATCTGCCGCGAGATTCGTGGAGGCTTTCCGGTCCGCGAACATTTCCTGCTTCACGTTAATCAACACGTCGAAAAGTGTGTGATCCTCATTGATGGCGTTCCGTGTTATGGTCAGGGACGGGTTTTTGGAACCCCCTTGAATCCGCGCTGGCGACCGTCGCTCTACGTCTGCCCGAAGTCTGGACTGTTGCGGAAAGTCGCTGACCGACGCAAGCCAAAGCACTGAGTTAAGGCATCCGGAAGGGCTACCCGACTGGTGACGGGACCTGCCTGGAACGCGGGCGAGCGCAAAGCCTTGCGGGTTCGACTCCCGCCCCTTCCGCTGGTTTTCCCGGGGTCGCGCGGGGCGGCCCTGGTCTTGATGGTGCACGTGGTGTAACGGAAGCACGCGAGATTGTGGATCTCGAGGCGGTGGGTTCAACTCCCCCCGGGCACCCTGTCGTCCTGGCTCAGATTGTCGAGGCGTTTCATGTCGAAGTCCAAGGATGTCTTGCAGCAACCGACGCTGATCCTCAATCGAAACTGGCAGCCGATCCACGTGACGACCGTGGTCCGGGCCCTGGTAATGATCTGGAACGGAGCGGCGCGAGTGGTCCAGCCCGACGAATATCGGCTCTACACCTGGGACGAGTGGGCCGCGTTCGAGCCGGCTCCAGGTGCCCCGTGCATCCGGTCGGCGACGGCTCGATTGATGGTTCCCGAGATCATCTGCCTGGCCCGATTCGATCGACTTCCGTCGACGGCCGTCACCTTCAGTCGACGAAACGTGGCCAAACGTGATCATCTGACCTGCCAGTACTGCGGTGCGCAGCCCGGCTGGGAAACGATCACGATCGACCACGTGATCCCTCGGTCGCGAGGCGGAGCATCGAGCTGGACCAACTGCGTGGCCGCCTGCGTTGACTGCAACGCCCGGAAGGCGGACCGAACTCCCGAACAGGCGGGGATGAAGCTCAAGCACCGGCCGGTCCGTCCCGACTGGAAGCCGCTCTACGCCGCCCGCTCGGCCGGGGTCGCAAGCTGGTCGAAGTTTCTCGAAGACAAGCCCAGCCTCGCCCTCGCCTGACCCGAATCGAGAAGGCCCCGATCAACCAATCGAGGGCCTTCGTTACAGGGGTGTCCTCCTGGGAGAGGACTCCGTTTCCAAATCGGATGGACCGGGTTCAAATCCTGGCGCCCCTGCTTTCACCTCGTCAAATGTTCTCATGAAGCCCCTGGAGTGTGCCGGATCACGCACGCGACGCTTCGAACGTCGTAGACCAGGTTCGATTCCTGGCGGGGGTATTGTCTTGAAAGGTCGGATGATATCTGCGGTGCTCAATCCGTGACCGGGGTTGAGGCTGCTTTTTTCTTGCGCCTGGGTGTTGCCGGTTCGAGGGTCGCGACCTCACCGGCGAGGCGGACCGGTGGGTAGGCCAGGCGGTGGACGAATAGCACGTCGTCGGGCAAGGTGGCCTGGGCGAGTTCGACCAGGTGGTCGTGATGGGTGAAGAAGAGTACCTGGGTCCGGCGCGACAGGTCGGCAAGGGCTCGGAGCGCTTCGAGGGCTCGGGCGTTGTCGAAGTTGACCAGGATGTCATCGACGACCAGCGGAAACGGTTCGTGAGCATCGAGATAGGTTTGCAGGCTCGCCAGCCTCAAGGCGAGGAAAAGCTGGTCGGCCGTCCCCTCGCTCATCCCATCAACTTTCAAGGGGATTCCATTGGGACGGAGACCGAGAAGGACAGGCTCCCCTTTCTCGTCCAGATCAGCGCGTAGGCCGCTGAACGAACCGGCGGTCAGGCGGGCGAACAGGTCGCCGGCGCGGTCGAGCACGGGGCCTTGATTCTCCTTGCGGTAGCGTTCGACGGCCTCTCGCAAGATGGCCGAGGCGAGCCGAAGCCGGGCGTAACGCTCGACCTCGCCGACCAGGTGGGCTATCTGCTCCTCGACGAGTTGCTGGGCATCGGCGGCGGCGGGTCCGCCATTCATCGCTTCGAGCATGTTACGGCATCGACCGATCTCCTCGCCGAGCCGGTCGCGTTCCTCAGCCAGAGGCGTGAGCTGATCCGAGAGTTCGACGATCCGGGCCTCCAGGGTTTCCGGGTCCTGCCCCTGGTCCTCGTCCCGAACCATCT
>JAJYCH010000724.1 GCA_021778575.1 Planctomycetota bacterium | reverse complement strand
CAATCGCGGCTTGGTCATCACGGGGTTAACCCGTTCCAAAACGAAGCCAATCGCGGCTTGGTCATCACGGGGTTAACCCGTTCCAAAACGAAGCCAATCTCCCTCCCGGGTGGGCCACGGACCGGGGTTCGGGGTAGCGAACCCCTGCCACCCCAGGCAGCAGCGAGCAATCCCGCCTGTCCAAAACGAAGCCAATCGCGGTTCGGTTGTCATTGGGTGAACCCGTTCCAAAACGAAGCCAAATTTCCGACGCCAACCGCTTCCCGATTCACCGGAGGCGGAGTAGGCTCAACCCTGTCGGGAGGTTCTCCACGGAAGTAATATCGTGATCCGGGACGCGTTCGAACCGGGTCATGCACGAAACGAGGCTTGCGATGGTTCCCAAACCCGCGCCGATACCCGCGGTCCTGATCGTCGGGGCCGGGCCGGTTGGCCTGACGATGGCCTGCGAACTGGCACGGCATGGAGTTTCCGTCCGGATCATCGATGCCAGCGACGGACCAACCACGCAATCGCGAGCCCTGGGCATCCAGGCGCGCACTCTCGAAGTGTTCGAGAACATCGGGATCGTTGACGAAGTTCTCGCGCGGGCCAGGAAGATCCACGGTCTGTCGGCGTTCGCCGATGGTCACCGGATCACCCATATCAGCTTCGACATGGAGTCGTTCGAGACCCATTACCCGTATCTGCTGATCCTCCCTCAGGGAGAGACCGAGCAGATCCTGGTCGATCGGCTGAAAACCTACGGCATCGAGGTCGAGCGTCGGACGACTCTCCGGGGGTTGCGGAACGAACCCTCCAGCGTTCTCGCCACCCTGGCGGACTTCGACGGTCACGCCTCGACGATCCGGATTTCCTGGCTGATCGGCTGCGATGGGGCCCGGAGCACGGTCCGGAAGAACCTCGACCTTCCGTTCGAGGGGGCGGAATACGAGGATTCGTTCCTCCTGGCCGACGTCTCGCTGGCCTGGGATCGGCCCGACGATGAGATGACGGTCTTGCTCACGCCCGACGGGCCGATGATCGCCTTCCCGTTACCGGAGCCGGGGCGGAGTCGGCTGGTCCACGCCTCGACGCATCCGGTCGAGACCTCCGACGCCGAGCCGGAGCGGGTCGTGGAGCGGTTCCAGGCGATGCTTCGCGACCAGGGCCGTCCCGAGGCGGTCGTTTCCAACCCCACGTGGACCTCGGCGTTCAAGATTCACCGGAGGGTTGCCTCTCGGTTTCGCGAGGGGCGTTGTTTCATCGCCGGAGACGCGGCGCACCTTCACAGTCCGGCGGGGGGGCAGGGGATGAACACCGGGATTCAGGACGCTTACAACCTCGCCTGGAAGCTCGCGCTGGTCGTGCGTGGCGAATCGCCCGAGTCGCTCCTCGACTCCTATTCGGTCGAGCGTCGGAGCGTGGTGGCGGGCG
The DNA here is from genome assembly GCA_021778575.1 of Planctomycetota bacterium. Taxonomy (GTDB): domain Bacteria; phylum Planctomycetota; class Planctomycetia; order Isosphaerales; family Isosphaeraceae; genus Tundrisphaera. The sequence continues at coordinate 1,766 of JAJYCH010000724.1, read as the reverse complement.
TGGTGAAGGGGTCGGACCTCTTGACTCGCGTGGTCACGATGCGGAGCCCGATCGGCAAGGTCCTGCGCGATCTTCTGGCCGGGCTCCTGGGGGAGTTCGATTTCGTGGCCCGGAAGCTGTCGAAAAACGTCTCCGAACTCGGCGTCGAGTACCACGCCAGCCCGATCGTCCACGAAGACCGAGGCGGAATCCTCGCGGCGGGACTGGGCGACCGGCTCGACTTCCGGGGCGGCTTGCACCCCGGCGAGCGAGTCCCCGACGTCTTTCTCGAACCGCCGGAAGACGTCGAAGGTCCCACCCGGCTCTTCCAGATTCTTCAAGGAACGAAGCACGTCCTGCTGGTCTTCGAAGGCGAGCACGCCGACGCGGAGCACGCGAAAATCGAGCACGTGCTGGCACTCTCGAAGACGCTCGAAGGCAGGATCACCACGTACTTCGTGGTTCGAGGCGACGTCGGATCGCCGTCGATCGCCTGGGAAGGGCCGACGTTGCGCGATCACGAGGGGCTGCTCCACCACCGTTTCGGCGCCCGAGGGGCCTGCCTCTACCTGATCCGCCCCGACGGCTACCTCGGCTACCGAAGTCTTCCGCCCGACGCGGAGCGACTGTCGGCTTATCTCGCGAGAATCTTCGTCCATTGATGGGCTCGCCTCGTTACCAACGCAAGAACTCGTTCGCACGGTCCCCTCCGTGGGAACGAGTGGTGGCCTACGGGAACGTTGCCGAATCGAGAGCGACACCCAAATGGTCCCGGCCTCGCGGACCATGACAGAACTTGGCACGAGAGTTGCTCGACTGCTGTCTAGCTTTCTTTTGTCATCTCGTCGAAGGGCGAGAAGGTTCGCTCTGCGCCTGGAGCGTTCCTGGAGTGCTCAAATATGGCCAGCGTGAATGTGAACGGACAGGGAACCGATGGATTTTCGGTCCCTTATGTCTACACAACTTCGTCGGATCATGTCTTTGGTGACGACCGGGCTGTTGACGAGTTTCCTCGGGGTCGAGTCGACCCACCCGCCAATTCTCCATCCACCGTGAAAAGGGATCGGCCCGAGCCGGTCAACCGGCCGATGGATTCGCAGGTCATGGCCGACCCCCGAGGGACCCGGCTGGCCGAACAAGGCCACCCGGCCTTTCCCAGGCCGGAGAAAAAACCGCGCAAGTGGATCGGTCGAATCATCGTGCTGGGCGTGATCGGCTGTGTGATCGGAGCCGCGCTTTATTGGGGAATCCCCGCGGTGACCTGGATGTTAGACACCGCGTCGACCGATGACGCCTTCGTCGCCGGTCACACGACCAACATCAGCCCTCGGGTCGAGTCGGTCGTGACCGAGGTCATGGTCGAACGGAATGACCGGGTCGAGCCTGGTCAGATTCTGATCCGGCTCGATCGCGAACCGTTCGAGATCGCGCTGGCTCAGTCGGAAGCGTCGCTGGTCGAGGCCCGAGCCAATCTGGATCTGTCGAAATCCCAGGTCAGGTCGCAGCTCGCGATGGCTCGCGGAGCCTTCTTCAGCCGGAAAAACCAGCAGGAACAGTTACGTCGGCAGATCATGTCACTCGAAGCGCAGGTGGCCACCCTCAAGGCCAACCAGTCGAGCCAGTACCTGGCCGATGTCGATCAGAAGCGTCTGGCCAGCCTGACCCAGAAGGGCTCGGCCACTCAGTCGGAACTGGATCAGCGGAACAACACGCTCGACGTCGCCAACCAGCGGGTGAAAGAGGCCTGGGCCGCGATCGACGAGACCCGCGCGGCGCTGGGGTTGGGG
>JAJYCH010000723.1 GCA_021778575.1 Planctomycetota bacterium | reverse complement strand
ACGCCGTCGAGCGCCTCGATCGCTCCGACGATCAGGGCCTCGGTCAGATCCATCATGCTGTGATAGTCGCCGTAGGCCTGATAGCACTCCATCATCGTGAATTCGGGGTTGTGCTTGGGGCTGATCCCCTCGTTCCGGTAGACCCGGCCGATCTCGAAGACCCGCTCCATCCCGCCGACGAGCAACCGCTTGAGATAAAGCTCAGGAGCGATCCGGAGGAACAGGTCGAGGTCGAGCGTGTTGTGATGGGTGACGAACGGCTTGGCCGCCGCGCCTCCGGCGATCGCTTGCATGGTCGGCGTCTCGACCTCGACGAACCCTTGGCCGCCGAGGACTTTACGGAACGCCGCGACGATCTTCGACCGGCCCAGGAACGCCTGCAAGCTCTCGGGGTTGAACGCGAGGTCGACATACCGCTGGCGTGACCGCTTCTCGATATCGGTCAGGCCGTGCCACTTCTCGGGCGGGGGCAGCAGGCTCTTGCCGAGGAACGTGAGAGCGGTCGCGAAGACCGTCAGCTCGCCGGTCTTGGTCAGGCCCAGGCCGCCATCGACGCCGATCAGGTCGCCGAGATCCAATTCCGACGCGATCGCCCAGCCGGCGTCGCCCACCTGGTTCTTGCCGATCATCACCTGAATCGTCTCGGTCCAGTCGCGAACCTGGAGGAACGCGACCTTCCCCTGACCGCGCTTGAGCACGATCCGCCCGGCGATCCGGACGGTCGGCCGGGCGGGCTCGGCCCCGTCGGTGGTGGGCTCGGGCAGGAAAATCTGACGGACGTCGTTGATGGCTTGATGGTCGTCGAACCGCTGCCCCCAGGGGTCGAGCCCGAGGGCTTCGATCCGCCGGAGCTTGTCCAGTCGAACGGTTTCCAGAGCGTCAGGCGTTTCTTCCGACATCACCAGGCCTTGCGTGCTTCGGTCGAGATCGAGGCGAACTTGAGCCAAAATCTAAGGCAATCCGGATTTAAGGTCAACGCCAACCGTGGAGTCAGTCCAGACACGACGACCACAACCGTGGTTCAACTGGGACTCGACTTCGCGAGATTTCCAGGAAATCGGGAAAAAGTCGGCGGCTTCTGGGCTTTACTGGGATGAAGCCCGCGACAAAACGAAGCCAAAGCAGGTGAGCCAGTGCGACACGGGATGACCAGCCGACGGCTCCGGATGATTTTTGAAGGAGGATGCCCGGCCGGCCTGACCGACGGGCAGTTGCTCGAACGGTTCGCCACGCGATCGGGCGACCCGGCCGAAGCGGCCTTCGAGACGCTGGTCGAGCGGCACGGCCCGATGGTCCTCCGTGCCTGCCGGAGCATCCTTCGCGACGAGCATGAGGCGATGGATGCTTTCCAGGCGACATTTCTCATCCTCGCCCGCAAAGGCCGAGGGCTCTGGGTCGGCGACAGCCTGGGCCCCTGGCTGCACCGGGTCGCCCGTCGGGCGGCTTCGAAGGCCCGCGCCGGTGCCGTGAGACGTCGGGCGATCGAACTTCAAGCCGCCGAACTCGCGACGACCTCGATTGACTCTGATCCGGCTCGGGACGATCTCGCCTCGATCCTCCACGAGGAACTCGACCAGCTCCCCGAGCTTTACCGGGCGGCGATTGTCCTTTGCGACCTCCAGGGCCACTCCTGCGAGGAGACCGCTCGACGCCTGGGCTGTGCCGTCGGGACGGTCGGCAGCCGGCTCTCCCGGGGTCGCGAGCGGCTCCGAATCCGCCTGACCCGCCGAGGGCTGGCACCGACCGCTGGGCTGATCGCGACCACCTTGACCCGCGAGGCAATCGGGGCCGTGGTCCCGGTCTCGTTGGTTCGCGTGACGGTCCAGGGAGTTCTGGCCTGCACTTCGGGAAAAGCGATGCTCGGCATGTCCTCGGCCGCCATCGCCTGTCTGGTCGAGGACGTTTCGAGGAGCTTGCTGATGTCGAAGATTCGATCTCTGGCCGTGATCGCCGTGGTGGCCTGCGGGAGCACGCTCGTTGCGGGCGGGACCATCCGCGCCATGGTCCGAGCCCAGGATCCTGCCGAAACGAAGCCAACAACGCCAGCCGACGCAAAAGAGGCGGCCGAGAGGATCATGGCTGACGCTTTCAGCGTACGCCACAAGGACTTTCGCATGGCGACCGTCGGCAACTTCCGTCCCCTGATAAACGACGACAAGGGGGTCCGTTTCCAGTCTCGCGAGGCGGTTCTCTATCAGGATGGAACCGTGAAGCTCTACACATTCGACGTTCCCATCCGTACGACCGAGCCGATCGTCCCGCCGCTCCGCCACGATGACCCAATTCGTGAGATGCACATCTTCGACGAATCAAGACGACTCCTCACGGCATCCGACACGATGGTCAAGTTCTGGGATGGCCTCTCCGGCGAGCCGAAGAAAACGATCGAAGGCCAGTTCATGAGGCCCTTGTTACTCGACGAACAGGCCGATGACGAGGGCTTCGCGACGGTCGATGTCGCCGGTAAGGTGGTCACTCTCTGGAACCTGAAGACCCTGGAACCGGTCGCGACGATCAGGCCCGAAGGCTTGCCAAGGCTGATCGGCGCCGGGCTATCCAAGGACGGCAAGACCCTGGCCACGGTGGGCGAAGATCATTCCGTCACCCTCGTCAACGTTACCGACCGCAAGCCGTTCGCAACCCTCAGTCCACCGACGCCACCCATCAGGCTGGTCGTCGTCGAAGCCAAGCTGCCCAACGGACCCTTTCTCCATCTTCAACTCGACAAGCGATTCTGGAAAGGCGTCCAGTTCCTGATCCCGGGTGCCAAGGCTGACAGCAAGTAGGCCACCCAATTTTCCAGGCCAGTCATCCAGGCGAAGTCGGCGGCCAATCGCTCAGAGGCCGTCGACTTCGTCCGGTTCTTGGCCGAACCTCCCACCGCTGCCCATCAACCCGAATTCCAGAACTGCAAATGATCCAGCCCTCGTCGACAATCTCGACTCTCGACCCGACCGACCGCAAGCTGGGGTGTGACCAGATTTTCTGGTAGTCTCTGGTCGATCCTGCTCTCGATACTTCCTGAGGAATCCCGTTCTGGAGTGCGAGAGCTTGCTCCGAGCCGAGTGACCTGGCCAACACGGTTTTCCGGGTCTGGACCGTGGAGCAAGCTCCACGAAGCAGAGCGAGAGCAAGCTCTCGCACTCCAGAGTACCAATCCGTCCGAGGCGCCCACCAGCAAATCTGG